>JBLHLE010000112.1:0-11058 GCA_047620805.1 Pirellulaceae bacterium | reverse complement strand
TCAATTCAATAGACCGGAAATATACGAAAGAGTTCCGGGCACGGGAGTTTAGGAGCAATGAGAATTCAGGGCCAGATCGATTCCCGCGTGCTAGCAGGAAGAGTTGTCATCCTAAGTCAGTTGAAAGACTTCGGGTCCGACGTGCTCGGTAATGATGGTGCCGTGCAGCGTGTGAGGCGCGGCGTCGTAGATGCCCACGGGGAGGATTTTGCCCATCTGTCGCCGGTTGCCTTCGAAGACGACGATGCGGTCGCAGTTAGTGCGCCCCATCAGCTGCAGGACTTCGCCTTCCGCGCCTTGTTTCTGAGCCGTTTTGCTGGGCCCTTCGACAAGAACTTCTACTGTGCGGCCGATGAACTTTAGATTCTCGTCTTCACTGATCGCGTTTTGCACGGCGAGCAGCTCGTTGTTGCGGCGTTGCTTTACTTTGTAGGGAACATCGTCGGGAAGATTCTCAGCACCTTTGGTACCGGGTCGCTCGCTGTATTTGAAGATGAAGCTATTCTTGAAGCGGCACTCTTCGGTCAGTTCGATCGACTGCTGGAATTCCTCTTCCGTTTCGCCGCAGAAGCCGACAATGAAGTCACTCGAAACAGCGGCGTCTGGAATGTATTCGTGAATTCGAGCCATCATGTCGCGGTAGTCTGCAACGGTATAGCCTCGGCGCATTCGTTCCAGCACGGCATCGGAACCACTTTGCAATGGCACGTGTAAGTAGTGCGAAACCTTTTTCAAGTCGCGAATGGCTGACAGCAAATCGTTCGTCATGTCTTTGGGGTAGTTGGTCACGAACTTCAAGCGGTCGAGTCCCTCGACCTCGCTCAGTTGATACAGCAAGTCAGACATCCGCGTGACTTTGTCGCCATCGACGTACTTGTAGCTGTTGACGGTTTGACCGAGCAGAGTAATCTCAACGCAGCCTTGATCGGCGAGGATTTTGGCTTCGGAAATAATCTGTTCGGGCGAACGACCTTGTTCAGGTCCGCGAGTCATTGGGACGATGCAGTATGTGCAGAACTTGTCGCAGCCAATTTGAATCCGCAGGTAGGCTTGGAAAGGCGTGGGCCGCATCGATGGATCGCGGAGCGGATCGAATGTTTCGTGACTGCGTTTGATTTCGTTCAGAGACCCGTCGCGACGACCCATGCTGATAGCCATCTGGTCGACGGCGCCGCTGCGCGCTTTCTCAATCAGGTCGGGGACCTGTTGTAGTTGACCGGGCCCGACAATCAGATCGACATAAGGAGCTCTTTCGAAAATGATCTTTTGGTCTTTTTGAGCCATGCAGCCCATGACACCGATGATCTTTTCGGGGTTTTGTTTCTTCGCCTGACGAAGCCGCCCAAGCGCGCTGTACACCTTGTCCTCTGCATGCTGCCGAACACTGCAAGTGTTGAACAGAATGGTATCGGCTTGTTGGATATCTGTGGTTAACTCGTATCCATGTTTGCGCAAGTCCGCGACAACCATTTCGCTGTCGAGCATATTCATTTGGCAACCAACGGTTTCGATGTACAGACGGTGTGTCATAGTCGTTTCGGGTTCTTCGAGCACAGGTGAAATCGCGTTGCTAATGCAGCAGTTACTTGGTGAGCGACACAGCCCTACGCTGCTTCGCCGTTCTGAGACGATGGGTTCTGAGACGATGGGTTCTGAGACGATGGGTTCCGAGACGATGGGTTCCGACCGTCTCCGGCGTCGTATTCGTCAAATCCCGGCCGATTTGCAAGCCGTTTTTCTCGTTCGATACGAGCGCGTTCTTCTTCGATCTCTGCTCGAATGTCGGACAACAATCGACGATGCTCCTCAAGCATTAGACGAGCAATCATTCCCACCGAAGCAAAAGCCCCCACGGCAAGCAAAGCCAAATCTATATAACTTAACTGCAACATATTTCCGACCCGCAATCCTTCGCTGGCTGAACAGTCTGCAATGGTCCGAGAATTTCGAGTCAGTTGCAGTCGCCTATCTTAGCACGTTCTAGGGGTCTAAGACGAGGGGGATTTTGACACCTAAATAAGCGAGTTACGTTTCTAAATGAGGGGATTTTCGCCGTTCCAGTCATCTTGCTAGCCGCTGGGAGGAAAAGCGTTTTGAGCTGCAAGCCTGCGGAGTAGAATAAACAGCCGCTAGGTTAGCTGAGAACACCGGCAAATTCTAAGACTTGCCAGCGAGCTGTTTTGACGTCCCAGGCGGGGTATTGGAACTTGCTCGCGAAGTATTGTTTGAAGCGTTTTTTGTACGGGGAATTCCTCACCATGATTCAGATGAGAACTTGGCCACTTCTGGTCGTTATTTTGGCCATTCAAGTTGTCCGTATTCCCACCTCTGCGGACGCGACCGAAAACGAAATTGCCGTTGGTCTTGTCCGAGAGAAACCTCTGAGCGGTCCGTTTGTGAAGACGGAGCAGGGCTACATGGTTTCCTATCAGCTGACGATTCCCGATCTCAAAATCGCGATCGATATGGTGCCGATTCCCGGCGGAACATTCTTGATGGGCAGCGCCGAGACGGACCCCGAGGGACGGAACGATGAAGGTCCGCAAGTGAATCAATACTCGACCGACGGTTACAAACGCACTCAGCAACGGCTCGATGAAGGCGAGAATGTTACCGCAGTCAGTTCGTATCGTCAGCCCACGACAGTTACAGGACGCATTGCGCGGGGAGGTGGTTACCTCGATATCGCGGATGGCTGCCGTAGCGCCAATCGATTGGCACACGACGAAGACGAGTGGAAGGAAGAAGACCCCGATCTCCCGAAGAGTACTCATTGGTTGGCCAGTAGCGTTTTCACGCACGTTGGCTTTCGCATCACGCGACCATTGAATTTAATGCCGCAGGAAAAAGTTGGCGAGCTCGGAATTTGGGATACCCAGGTCGAGCAACTTGCTAGTGATGTCAATGTGCGAATCGAGGAAGGACGAGGCGCGATCGGATTGGTTGACGCCAAGCTGCCCGGGTTACTTCGCAAGTACCGAGAGGACCGAGAGGCACACTTTAAAAAGCAACAGCAACAGCGACTGCGCGATCAGAACAAAGGAAACAGATAGTAGCAATTGCTGCTCGCGCAAACCGCTGAAATTGCGTTGGCAAATCGAGTCGACTAATCGCCAAGTCTTTGCTTGAAAAGCCAGTCGTAAACTTTGCGGTTCGCGTACGTTTGAGCCCACGAATTGTGGCCAACTCCTGGGTATTCGGTGTATTTGGGCTCGCCGCCCGCCTTTTTGATCGCGGCGATCATGTCGCGAGAGCGGCTTGTTTTGACGGCGTTGTCCTTGTCGCCATGAAACGCCCAGACCGGAACGCTCTTGATCGTCTTTGCTTCAGCTGTATCGCCGCCACCGCAGACCGGGATGGCAGCGGCAAACTTTTTCGGGTACCGCTGAATGGCGTCCCATGTGCCGAATCCGCCCATCGAAAGACCCGTCACGTAAATGCGCTGCGTGTCGATCGAATACTTCGCAGCTGTCTGGTCTAACAGTTCGATTGTCGACCGCATCGCCGGAGTCGCTTTCTTGGGCATCGTATGTGAATCGAGTGACCAAGGTACATCGACCCACATTTGACCAGCGGGGCACTGTGGCGCGATCACAAAACATGGATGCGACTGCATGACTTCGTCGCTCGCGAAATCGCTCATCCCGTGTACGAGTTGGTTGAAATTGTCGGTGCCTCGTTCGCCAGCTCCGTGGAAGAAAATCACCAGCGGATACTTCTTCGTGGCATCGTAGTTTTTAGGCTTGAGTAAACGATACGGCAGCTGCATGTCAAAAGTAGATTCGTAAACAAGCGCCTCAAATCGTTGGCGATTGTCCGCCGCGTCGGTGGTTTGAGTCATCGTTAGTCCAAAAAGGATCGTTGCTGTAACCGCAATTCGTAGAATATTCATGGTTCGACCTCTTGCTGTCTTGGTGCTCAATATGTTGTGCAACACTCACAACATCATCAACGTGAGAATTGGCAAAGTCAATTTAAAAAGGAGTTCTCGCTAGGATCAGGACGATAAACTCCGCGAAAAGTCAGAGCGAAAAATCAGTCAGAGAGAAAACGGAGAGAAAACTAGGAGCAAAAAAAATTGCCAGAGAAGGAGCAGAGAAGAGAACGATGAGAAGAGAACGATGAGGGGCAGGACGATGAGGGGCAGGACGATGAGGGGCAGGACGATAAACGCCGCGAATAGTCAGACCGAAAAATCAGACGGAGAGCAGACGGAGAGAAAACGGAGGAACGCCGCCGAGTTTGCGATTGGCCGCTAATTTCCGTACCACTCGTAAGTCGTATGCATTGCTTCGCTAACGATTTCAGTGATTTCGCGAAAGCGAATTGGTTTGGAGAGGACGGAGTAAACGTCCGCTTTTCTTGCCTGTTCGACTATGCCGTCGTTTAGCGCGGCAGAAATCAAAATGCATGGTAGGCGACTCTTTTCTTGTCGCAGGCGAATTATCGTCTCCAGGCCGGTCAGCCGAGGCATGTGCATATCGAGAAGAATGAGATGGACCGACTCTCGGTGGACGATTTCCAGCGCTTCCTCGCCGTCTCCGGCTGTAAATGCGCGGAATCCCCGCGGCTCGAAAACCTCTTTCAAAGTCTCCCGGAAGTCGATGTCGTCGTCGGTAATTAAGAGGGATGGCGTGATGGTTCTCAATCAGCTCTCGCTCGTTACGGCATGAAAGTTGGCGAACATTTAAAACTACGCAACTAACGCGCCGAGGCGATGGGTTTCACATAGCCTATCAGCGCAATTCCCCAATTCATCATAACTTCTATCAAATCAGAGGTCGCTTACCTATAGATACTAGGGTAATTGAAGAGACGCGGTAGTTCTTTGAGATTCTCCAAAACTGTCAAATCGGCAGAATCAACGATGTGTCGATGGATGGGTTGCAGATTGGGATAAATTACCAATTTTCCCTACATTGACACTGGGCGGAATTCGTCAAGTCGTCCAAAAGTATTGCGCCGTGGGAGTTTATGGGGCGCGACTCCTGGTCAGAGCCGGCTTGTAACCACCTGTTTCGGTTATATACTGCTGTAGTTCCGTTATGTATGGAAGTGAAAGGGATCTGGTGAGTACCGACGACAATTCCAGTTTTATGGGCCGTAACGAGTTTCTACTAAGGCGTTTACATTCACTGAGTGGTCTCGTGCCCGTGGGTGCGTACATGATCGTTCACCTCTTGGTAAACGCGAGTGTCGCGATCGATCACAATCTTTTTCAAAAGCTGGTGTATCAAATCCACACATTGGGTTGGGTATTACCTGCTGTGGAATGGACGTTTATTTTCATACCGATTTTGTTTCACGCCATTTACGGTGTGATGATTGTGCAGAGCGGTAAGCAGAACGTGTCTTCGTACAGAACGAAAAACAATGTTCGCTATTGGTTGCAGCGTGTCAGCGGGATGGTTGCGTTCATTTTCATCATGGGCCACGTCTTTCACATGCACGGCTGGTTTCACTTCGAAATGTGGACAGCCTTGGCGAAGTCATGGGGCGGAATGCAATTTAGCCCTTACAACGCCTCATCGACCGCTTCTGCCGCGATTCAAAGCCCCATCGTAACTGCCCTCTATCTCGTTGGTGTCTTATCCTGCGTGTTTCATCTGGCCAATGGCATTTGGACAATGGGAATTACTTGGGGCATTTGGACAACTCCAAAAGCTCAAGAACGAGCGAACTATATTTCCATTGCAGTTGGCGGTTTACTGACGATCTTGACTATTGCCAGCGTGGTTGGATTGCACCGAGTGGATCGCGATGAGGCTCGCAAAGACGAAGACGTCATGTACGAGACCATGAATGACGCCGGTTGGATTACCGATGACAGTCACAAGCGAGCCACCCCACACCAACCGCATTCCCCTGGCAAAGTTACCCCCGCACCAGACGAAGAAAACCTCACGGAACCGAATCCCACGGAACCGAATCCCACGGAACCGGCGAGCAACTAGGCAGCTAGAACTAGGTGGGCCGTTGTAGGCGTGTCGACTAGCAGGACGAGAAGTAATCAAACAACAAACGTCACCAGGGCAGCGAATTCTCTAAGGTAAGGTAATGGCAAACAAAAGAGTGATGATCATTGGTGGCGGTTTAGCTGGTCTGGCAGCCGCCATGAAGTTGGCCGAGCTAGGGGTCGACGTCGATCTAATGAGTCTTACGCCTGTGAAGCGATCCCATAGCGTTTGTGCCCAAGGTGGCATCAATAGTTGCAACGATCAGACTCGCCAACTGGGCGACAGCGAGTGGAAGCACTTTGACGATACTGTCTACGGTGGCGACTTCTTGCAGCACCAACCGCCTGTAAAAGAGATGGCCTATTGGGCGCCGAAAGTTATCGACCTGATGGATCGACTTGGTGTGACTTTCAACAGGACTCCAGAAGGTTTCCTCGATCGGCGTCGATTTGGCGGAACGCTTTACAAACGAACCGCATTCGCCGGTGCTACGACGGGCCAGCAGTTGCTCTATGCTTTGGACGAGCAAGTTCGGCGTTGGGAATCGGTTGGCAAGATCAAGAAATACGAATACTGGGACTTCCTCAACCCGATCTTAGATGAGAATGGTGTTTGCCGCGGATGTGTCGGCCAAAATTTGGTCGACATGGAGATTCGCGCGTTCAAAGCTGATGCCGTAGTCTTGGCTACCGGCGGCTGTGGACTGATCTTCGGTCGCTCGACGATGTCGATGGTTTGTACGGGAAGTGCCGTCAGCCGCAGTTTTCAGAAGGGTGCGAAATTCGGGAATGGCGAATGTGTACAAGTGCATCCGACCGCAATTCCGGGTGCCGATAAACTTCGATTGATGAGCGAATCCGCTCGCGGCGAAGGCGGACGAGTTTGGGTACCGCGAAAACCACACGACGACCGCGGACCCAAGGAAATTCCGGAAGACGAAAGATACTATTTCCTCGAAGATCGCTATCCCGAATATGGAAACTTGGTGCCGCGCGATATCGCAACTCGCGAGATTTTCGACATCTGCGTGAATGATGGATTGAGTGTCGAGAAGGATCGCCAGTGCGTGTACTTGGACCTGACGCATATCCCGGCTGCCGAGTTGACTCGGAAGCTTGGCGGTATCTTGGAGATTTACCACAAATTCCAAGGCGTTGATCCGCGTTTCACGCCAATGAAGATCTTCCCAGCAGTGCACTATTCGATGGGTGGGTTGTGGGCCGACTACGAACGAACAGCGGACGGTGGTCTGCAACCTGGATCGCCAGTCAATCAAGTCACGAACATTCCCGCGCTGTACGCGATCGGCGAATGCGACTATCAATATCACGGTGCGAATCGGCTGGGCGCCAACTCGTTGTTAAGCTGCATCTTCAGTGGTTTGTTTGTCGCGCCCGGCATTCAAAATCTTTTAGACAATTCGAAGTCGGCAGCGGAAGAACAGCCCTCTACTTTGTTCGAGGGTGCAGTTGCGAAAGAACACGAGCGACACAACCAATTGCTGAAAGCGAAAGATGGTGGCGAGAATCCCTATCTGTTGCACCAGGAACTGGGAGAGGTAATGACTCGAGCGGCAACTGTCGTGCGACGAAACGATCATCTGTCGGCGGCCGTGGAATCGGTGAATGAATTGTCCGATCGATCAAAGCGTTGTTCGCTCTCGGATACCGGCAACTGGACGAATCAAAACGTCGTCTTTACCAAGGCATTGCAAGACATGTTCCCGCTCGCTAAAAGCATCCTCAAAGGAGCTCTGCAGCGGGACGAGTGTCGAGGCGCCCATTACAAACCTGCTTTCTCCATGCCGTCACTGACTTCCGAGTCGCCTGTTGAGCGACGCGCTGAGGCGGAGAAGTGGTGCGAAAAATTCGAACAGAACACCAAAAAGTGGCTCAATTCCACCATCGCAACTTGGGATGGTGACCAGCCTGCAATTACGTACGAAGCTGTCGATACGTCGCTCATCCCGCCACGACCGCGACTTTATGGTCTAGTCGGTGGCGACGTCATCGAAGAGGTGTGGAAAGAGCGAGCCGCGAAAAAGGCCGCAGAAGCGCCAGACGCAACACAAGCCACACCGGTAAGTTAGTCGCCTGTAGACCTTTGGGGCCGTAGTTAGCGACGACGCGAAGCCAAAAATACTGAGTTAGACCAGAATTAGAAATAACCCTTCGCTAAATTTGACTCTTAGTTAATCAGTCAGTTAGCCGACAAATAGTTAACGTCCAGATAAAATCAGAACTGTAACTTCAACACTGAATCCAAGTAGACATATGAGCGCTCAGTCACAAAACGGTAGCCGACCGGATAGCTTTGAAGTACGTATTCTCCGGCAAGACGGTCCCGGTCAAGAGAGTTATTGGGAACGGCACAATGTTGCCTACGAACCGGATATGAATGTGATCAGTGTCCTTCAAAAGGTCGCCGCACAGGCGAAAACCATTGAAGGTAAATGCGTGGCTCCCGTCTGTTGGGACTGCAACTGCCTGGAAGAGGTTTGCGGTGCATGCACTATGGTGGTTAACGGCAGGGTTCGCCAATCGTGCACGGCATTGGTCGACAGGTTATTGGATGATAATCCGGCGAATATCGAACTGCGACCGATGTCGAAGTTTCCCGTCGTCCGCGATCTGGTCGTTGACCGAGCTCGTTTGTTTCAGGCTCTCAAGAAAGTTAAGGCTTGGGTTCCCGTTGACAGTTACATCGATTTGGGTGCCGGCCAGCGAGTCTCGCGGAAAGATCAGGAAGTCGCCTATCCGTTGAGCGAATGCATGAGTTGTGGTTGTTGCCTCGAGGCCTGCCCACAATACATCAAACAAGAGTTTACTCAGAACAAAGGCGAATCGAAAGAAGCTTTCGATCTGCGAAAAGAGGAAGCTTACGACAAGTCATTCGTGGGGGCTCATGCAATCAGTCAAGCCGTCCTGTTCAATTCCCACCCAACCGGCCAGACACTCTCCAACGAACGCTTGGACGCCCTCATCGCCGAAGGGGGAATTCAAGTTTGTGGTAACGCCCAGAACTGCGTGGCGGTTTGCCCTAAAGAAATTCCGCTGACGACCTCGATTGCAAAAGCCGGTCGAGCCACCACGATGCACGTCATCAAGAGCTGGTTCGACTCTTAAGCCGTCGCGCTTCTGTCTCGACTCTTCACTGCTCCAAACGCTGCGAAGCAACATTGCTTGTGCAAGAGTTCGACGTGTTGGAATCCAACCTTTCTCAGTAGTTCAAGCTGAAACGTGACGGGACGGGGCGAATCCTCCTTGTCGATGTAGGCGAATACTTTTTCGCGATAATCGGAGCCGCCAAGTTCTTGCAGGTAATCTCCGTATCGCCGCCACATCATTTCGTGCACGGAGGAGTTTTCGTGGATGACCAGGTCCGTGATCCAAACGCTACCACCCGGAGCGGTGATATCGTAGATCTTTTCGAAAGCCGATAACCAGTCGTCGTCATCTCTGAGGTGGTGCAAGACGGCGGCTGCGATGAGCACATCGTAGCTTTCGGATTGCAACTCAGCCGCTCGCAGATCCGCGTGAATGCATCGCACCGAATGGATTGGGAATTGAGACACACGTTGTTTGGCCCGTTCCAGCATCTGGTCGCTGAGGTCTAGTAGATGGCACTGAACCTGGCCTACGGAATCGGTTGGTAGTTGGCTTAAGAGCTTCAGAGTGTTATTGCCCGCTCCGCAGCCGATATCGAGGATTCGACAAATCGGACTACTGGATTGAATCGCTGCGTGTGTAATCAATTCCATCGCGAGTGGAGCGTCCATAGTCGCTTGCTGTCCGGTGTCCAAATTGGAGAATCGTTCAACGTCGGCGTCAAATCTAGCTTGGATTTCTTCGTTGGTTGATTTGTTATTCAAGGGAGTCCCCATTCGCTTCGTTCCTTATTTCAAATGTCAGCTATTCCCAGAAGTCTTCCCAACGATCCGCGAAAGCTTTCTTAAGTTTCGCCATGTACGCGTTCGTCTTGATTCTCGCCATCCATAGTTCACCTTTGCTAACACCCTTTACGACCACCCCTTCCGCGACGTCGTATTTGCCTTGCCTGATATCTTCGGCGAATTTGCCAGCGAACTTACCTCGAAATATCACGCGAGCGGAGTCTACATTGGCGAATTGTGCGGCGAACTCAAACGGCGACATGAACTCTTCGTCGACTAGGACGTCAAAGAGAACCAACCGAAAAGACGGCATCGTTATGCCACTCAGCATCTTGCATGTATCGCTCCCGGAAACAACACGAAGGATGGGCCCAAAAAGTCGCTTGGTGACTTGCAAGGATCGCGCGATTCGCGAGCTCAAAGCGGACCAGCGATAAACGAATCTGTGAGTTAGTCGATCCGAATTTCGTCGCCAACGCGGATCGTGCCACCGCCGATGATTTGAGCTCGTAAGCCACCGCGGCCGACGAGTGCAGGTAGGATTTCGGCGTGGGTGCGTTCGGCTAGGTATTGGCAAGGTTCGCACAATCGTATGGCCCGGATGCGGGCTTCGCCGACCTGAAATTCTGTATCGACCAGATCGTTCAGGGCAATGCCCCGGGTGACGACATTTCGTCGGGCGTCTGCGCCGCTGAAGCTGAGCTTGTGGTCGGCAGCGAAATTTTCGATGTTTTCGGCTTCGATGAAAGTGATCTCGTAGTCGGGTTTTGGTTCGTCGGGACTGAAAGTGCCTGTGCCATCGAAGTAGCGGTCGCCCTCCAAGCCTTTGCCCACTACGGTCTTCGCCGCCTGGACTGACTGCATCTCTTCACCTTTGCCCGCCGCGATAAATAGTTGTTCAACATTTCCATCCGCCATAAATTGGCTCCTGTGTTTTCTGGAAAGAGAATAGGTTACGCGATAGAACGGAGGAGCACCAAGGGAAAATGTTCGCAAAAAGGAGCAGACTGACAACGCCTTCGGCCAATCGAGGCGCTTCGCGCAGCGCAGATAGGGTTGAGCGCATAAAAAACCTTAAGGGCGAATAGTATCACCCTTAAGGTTCGTTTAAATCATTCGTCAGACCGGATTAGCAGGTGAAGTTTAGTTGCCGCCTTCCATTTGGCCTGAATCGAGTTTTTCGCTGGCTTTCGGCTCCTCGGTTTCGCG
>JBLHLE010000111.1:0-11087 GCA_047620805.1 Pirellulaceae bacterium | reverse complement strand
GAAATCGGCTAGCTAGCCCTACCTACATAATTCGTGGCAACAAATATGCATTCTATTTCGAGGTGCAATCGCCGTGTTTCACAGACGCAAATGGCCGTTTAGGGCCTCATGTTCCGTTCAAGTTAGGGTTAGTGCAACGGCGAGCGTCAGCAAGTGGAGCAACTGTTAAGCGATATGGACGCCGAGATCGTGGAGAGGCGTTCGCCAACTTTGGAAGACGTGTTTACTGCTCGAGCTCATCGCGAGTCGAGCAGCATAGCAACTGACAATGGCTAAATCCAAAGACTTGTTACTATTCGTGCTCGCCGCCTTTTCTAAAGCGTATTGCCGGCACTTGATTGGCTGGACGACGGTGGCACTCTCCGCCGGGGTCTATGTATTGGCAGCAGTGGCTTGCTTTGTCGTGCCAGACATCCCACTGGAAAATCGGCTTATCTGCGCTGCACTTACCGCGCTACCACTGGCCCGCCTGGCAACCGCCCCTCTGGCACTCAGCTGGAACCGACATCGCTAGCGAGAAAACACGACAGCCCGCCACAAATCCTTAGTTGGCCGCGATTACCTACTCATGGGCACGACAGTGGTCGTCATTTTGAAGAAGCTGAAGCTGGCGTCGAATCGCTGGTCCAATTCTTTTGCTCTGGCTCGCAATGTGTTGCGGTCGAGGACATCGTCGTTCGGCAACCCGACGAATACATAGTTGGAATCGTCCGCCTTAAACAACATTGCCTTCGAAAAGACGCGTTTGAGCAACTGGACGTCGTCGCGAGTTTTCGAGTGAACATTCAAGTTAAAGACCATTATGCCTTTGTCGGTCAATTTCGTTTGAGCCTGTTTGTAGAAGGCCTCAGTTTTTAGGTTACGGGGCACCCCTGCCGCATCCGTTTCGTTGGATATTTTCAGAAACGCGTCCATGTAAATCACGTCGTACTTGTCTTCGCTGTTGGCGATAAACTTCAATCCATCGGCCGTATGAATTTTCGCTTGATCGCTGCTGCGACAGTTGAAGTATTTATCCGCTGCCGCGACAACTTCCGCATCGATCTCGACGGCATCGACGTAAACGTCTTTGCAATGATGAGCGAGGAAGTGCACCATTGCCCCGCCACCCAGGCCAACAATGAGCACCTTTTTGGGATGGGGATCGAAGAAGAAATTGGCAAACATCGTTTGCGTATAGGGGATCTTCAAATTGTGCGGCTTCCGCATGTCGATTTGAGTCTCGCCAATCTCATCTCCGTTGTCGCGAACGAAGAGCAAGGTGAAGATGCTATTTCGCTGCCGGACTCGGATATGCGAATACTGCGACTTTGTTTCGTGTACCAGAGTGCCAAATTCCGACCGGGGTGGATTGGAAATTGCGGCGTTGCCGGTGAACAGGGAGGCCAGGCCAAAACACGCGACAGCGGCGATTGCGCAGGGGCGTCTTGCGATGTGTACAAACATCTCGTCGAGCCTCAGGTTTCGCCGCACGCGCCGCTAGGGAGCCAACAGCAGGCGACTGGGTGCTTCGAGGTATCCGATAATCTCGTTCAGAAAACGGGCTGCAGTACCACCGTCTACCAATTTGTGGTCGTACGACAAACTGAGCGGCATCATCAAGCGAATGGCGACTTCATCGTCAACGACAATAGGCATCTTACGAGAACGTCCAACCAACAGAATTGCTACTTCGGGAGCGTTGACGATCGGAGTGGAATATGTGCCGCCAATCGCGCCCAGGTTGCTGATCGTGAAAGTACTTCCCTTCAGATCATCGAGAGTGAATTTACCGCCGCGAACACTCTCGGCCATAGTAGCCAGGTTGCGGGCAATCTCAGGAATGGAAAGTTTGTCGGCGTTTCGCAAGGACGGCACAACCAATCCCCGCTCCGAATCGACTGCGATGCCAATATTCACATATTCTTTGTAGATAACGCGACCGTTCTCTTCGTCCAATTTCGCGTTGATCGCGGGATGAGCCTGCAGGGCCAAAGCCACTGACTTGATCAAGAACGCCATCGAGGTCAGCTTTATCCCCCGACCGGCATAATCCGCTTTGCTCGACTGTCTGATGTGCTCCAACGCAGTCACATCTGCATCGTCAAAGTTGGTGACGCGTGGAACAGTGTTCCAACTGTACAGCATTTGCTTCGCGATAACCCGGCGAATTCCCGTGATCGGCTCGTAACGCACCGGGCCGAAATCGTCCGCATCCAGTGGCTCCGCTTTCGCAGGAGCGCCGCCATTTTTGTTATTTTCGCGTACGAGCCGAAGGACATCCTCGCGAGTGATGCGGTCGCCCTGTCCCGAACCTGTGACGTGCCGCAAATCGACACCGACTTCTCGCGCGAAGCGTCGAACCGAAGGGGATGCCGCCACGCTTCCACCTGCCACAGTAGAAGCTGAAGTGACGGGTGCTGCGGCGGGAGCCGCTTGCGGCGGTGTCGCGACCGGAGAAACATCAACCGCCGCAGGTGGCGGAGTGGGAGCTGCGGGCGGCGGTGCTTCCACCTGTGGCGGCTCGGCCGGAACGGGTACTGCGGGCTTCGGCGGCTCAGCTGGCTTTGCCGCAACCGCTTCGATCTCCATGATCGCAGTACCGAGCGTAACGGTATCGCCAGTTTGAACATGAATCTTGACGATACGCCCTGCGACGGGCGAGGGAACGGGAGCGTTAGCCTTACCCGCCTCGACTTCCATCAGATCCTGGTCCAACGTAACTTCGTCGCCTTCGCTCACGAAAATGTCGTTGATTACGCCTTCCTCGAAGTCGTCCGTCAACATGGGTACTTTTACTTCAGTTGCCATATTCCGACTCTACAGTCTGATTCAGTTAATATTTCAAACAACTCACGCGCGTCACAAAAGATCACGCGAAGTACGGATCCACTTTCTCGGAATCCACCCCTAACGACTTAATCGCTTTCGCGACGACTTTCGCATCGATTTCGCCAGCGAGACTGAGCCGATACAACGCCGCGATCGCGATGCACTCGGCGTCCACTTCAAAGTGACGTCGCAGTGCTTCGCGGGTTTCGCTACGGCCCATACCGTCGGTTCCCAGCACGTAGTAGTCGCCTGGCACCCACGGCGCAATCTGCTCACCCAACGCACGAACGTAGTCGGAGGAAGAAACAAAGACACCATCTTCGCCTGCGAGAACTTTTTCGACGTACGGTATACGACGAGGTTGGTCGGGGTGCAACATATTCCAACGTTCGCAGGCATGTGCTTCGCGACGTAACTGGGTGTAGCTCGTCACACTCCACACGTTGCTGCTGATTTTGAACTTTTCGGCAAGCAACTCCTGGGCGGCAAGTGACGATCGCAGGATCGCTCCACTACCGAACAAGTTAACCGTTTGCTTGGCCCCCTTAACCTTCTTGGTCGACAGTTTGTACATTCCCTTGAGAATGCCTTCTTCGACACCTTCCGGCATAGCGGGCATGGCGTAGTTATCGTTTTCAGCCGTGATGTAGTAGATCGCCGTTTCGCCTTCTTGGTAGAGGCGTCTCATTCCGTCGAGGATGATAATGGCGGTCTCGTACGCGTAGGCCGGATCAAATGCTCTGACGGTTGGGAAGGCGATTGCATTCAGCAAACTGTGTCCGTCTTGGTGCTGCAGTCCTTCGCCGTTCAGTGTCGTTCGTCCGGCAGTACCGCCGATCATAAAGCCTTTCGCTCGCATATCGGCCGCGGCCCAAATTAAATCGCCGATACGTTGGAAGCCGAACATGGAGTAGTAAATGAAGAACGGGATCATATTGATGCCGTGCTCGGAATACGCCGTTCCAGCTGCCACGAACGAGGACATCGAACCGGCTTCGGTGATACCTTCTTCGAGCATCTGGCCGTCTACAGCTTCCTTGTAGTACATCACCTTATCGGAATCGACAGGTTCGTACAGCTGCCCTTTGTGTGAATAGATGCCAAACTGTCGGAACATGCCTTCCATGCCGAATGTTCGCGACTCATCGGGAACGATTGGCACAATATACTTGCCCACGCGCTTGTCGCGACACAACTTTGTTAGCAGTCGCACAACGCCCATGGTGGTCGACATCGGCTTGCCGTCACTACCGCCGAGGAACTCCTTGAATTCGTCGATCGTGGGAACTTCCATCGTCGGCGCAGTCGTCGGTCGGCTGGGTACAGAGCCACCCAACGCCGCTCGCCGCTCTTTGAGATACTTCATTTCAGGACTGTCTTCGCCCGGTTTGTAGAACGGCGCGCTGGTAACGTCCTCGTCCGAAATTGGAATACCAAATCGACTGCGGAACTCAAGCAGCTCTTCTTCATTGAGTTTCTTTTGGTTATGGGCGATGTTGCGGCCTTCACCAGCTTCACCTAAGCCGTAACCTTTGATCGTCTTGGCGAGGACAACCGTCGGCTTGCCATTTTTATTACAGGCTTCATGGTACGCTGCGTAAACCTTTTCCGGGTCGTGTCCGCCGCGTCGCATCTTTTCCAACTTGTCGTTGGAGTAGCCAGCAACCAGCTGCATCAACTCGGGCGAAACGCCGAAGAAGTGATCTCGAATGTATTGACCGTCCATCACGGTGTACTTTTGATATTGGCCATCGACGATTTCCGCCATGCGGTTTAGTAGCACGCCGTTTTCGTCTTTCTCGAGCAGCGGATCCCAGTCGTCGCCCCAAATGACCTTGATGACGTTCCAACCAGCACCGCGGAATATTGCTTCCAACTCTTGGATGATCTTGCCGTTACCACGAACAGGACCGTCCAATCGCTGCAAGTTGCAGTTGATCACAAACGTCAGATTGTCGAGTCCCTCTCGGGCGGCGAGAGTAATGGCTCCGAGTGTTTCTGGCTCATCGCATTCGCCATCTCCCAGGAACGCCCAAACGCGTTGCTGGCTCGTGTCCTTGATTTCACGATCTTCCATGTAGTGATTGAATCGAGCTTGGTAGATAGCCATGATCGGAGCCAATCCCATCGACACGGTGGGAAACTCCCAGAAATCGGGCATCAACCATGGGTGGGGGTACGAAGACAGACCACTTTCTGGCTGCAGCTCGCGGCGGAAATTGACTAGATTTTGTTCAGTTAAGCGGCCTTCCAGAAACGCTCGGGAGTACATGCCGGGCGAAGCGTGACCTTGGAAATAAATCTGATCACCACTGTATCCGTCTTCGCCACGACCGCGAAAGAAGTGATTAAAGGCGACTTCGTACAGCGTAGCCGACGACGCAAAGGTCGAAATATGTCCACCGAGGCCATCGAAGTGTTTATTGGCTCGAGTAACCATCGCCATGGCATTCCAGCGAATGATGCTCTTGATCCGCCGTTCGATTTCGCGGTTACCCGGATAGGCTGGCTGCTTGGATACGGGAATGGTGTTGATATAAGGGGTGTTGGAAGCGATCGGCAGGTTCACGCCTTCCCGGCGGGCCTTCTTCTCCAACATCGCCAACAGGTACGTCGCTCTATCTGGCCCCTTGCTTTGCAATACATACTCAAGGGACTCTAGCCACTCTTGGGTTTCGGCCGGATCGACATCCTGGTGATATTCAATGTAAGCATCGGAATGATGATGTTCAGAATCAGTCATCTGGGTGGCATCGGCCATGACTTACCTTCAATCTGGGTTGAAATTACTAGGTGCCGCTTCCATCCCAA
Organism: Pirellulaceae bacterium; assembly: GCA_047620805.1. Lineage (GTDB taxonomy): Bacteria > Planctomycetota > Planctomycetia > Pirellulales > Pirellulaceae > JBLHLE01. The sequence continues at coordinate 5,465 of JBLHLE010000111.1, read as the reverse complement.
TCGAAAATCAAACCCAGCGGGCTCGATACTAATTCGATTGGTCAGCAGAACGCCGTCAGCCGTTAGAAGCAGAACCAGGAGAGGAAGGACCGATTGTAGCGTCTGAAGGGGCACTCTACCTAGCCTACCACTCGCCAGACCACCAGCTAAGAATCTGTCAAAACGCGTAGCGGGGTTTCTTTTCACAGCGGGGCATGACTCGTAACCCCATTAATAATAACACCTTGCGACCACAGCTAGATCGCAAATTGCTTAACGGCGAGGTTTGTATATCTCGGTCGCGGTCCCAAAAAAGACCTCAGCCGCATTCATTAGTGTCTCACTGAGTGTCGGGTGAGGATGAACGGACTCGACGATGTCCCGCACTTCGCAGCCCATCTCGATCGCCAGAACAGCCTCTGCAATTAACTCCCCAGCTCCGGACCCGACAATGCCGCAACCTAAGACTCGACCCGTATCGGGATCGATTAGCCACTTCGTGAGGCCATCCGTGCGGCCATTGGCAATCGCTCGGCCACTGGCGGCCCATGGATACAACGCGACTTCGTAGCTGATCCCCTTCTCTTTGGCCTCGGCTTCCGTGGGGCCAGCCCAAGCGATTTCGGGATCGGTAAACACAACGGCTGGGATCGCCGCTTTGTCGAATTCCGCCGGCCTGCCGAGTATTACCTCGACGGCCACTCGGCCTTGATGGCTGGCCTTGTGGGCCAACATCGGATCGCCAGCAACGTCGCCAATCGCATAGATATGGGGATCCGCAGTCTGCTGCTTGGAATTGCAAACGACAAAACCGCGTTCGCTCACCTCGACTCTAGTGTTCTCCAGACCGAACCCCCGACTAGTGGGGCGACGCCCTACTGACACCAAAACGCGGTCGAAACTCTCCACTCCATGCTTATTGGGCCCTTCGAAGGTAACTTGCACCTTCTCACCCACCAAGCTTAGAGATCCGACTTTAGTGTTCAGGAACATGCGATCACCGAACAGCACTTTCAGCCGACGCTCGAGAGGCTTGACCAAATCTCGGTCGGCACCAGGAAGCAGACCGTCAGTCAATTCGACGACGCTCACTTCACTTCCCAGACCGGCATAAACCGTTCCCATCTCGAGACCGATATAGCCGCCTCCGATAACCAGGATCTTTTCGGGGATATCTTGCAAAGCCAACGCGCCGGTCGAATCCATGACTCTATCGGAGCCAATATCAAAAGCGGGTGGCATAGCCGGAGTTGATCCAGTCGCCACAATGCAGTGATCGAATGTTATCTTACCGCCCTCTGGTATCGACGCATGGTCGCCTTGGAGCAACAGGGTTGTGGAATCTTCAAAAACGCCCCTGGCAGTAATTACGTTGACTTTTCGAGATTTTGCCAGTTTTTTCAAACCGCCGGAGAGCGTGGTAAGTATTTTGTCTTTACGAGCTCGTACTTTGTCGACATTGATTTTCGGACGGGGGTATTCGACGCCCCATTCTTCGGTCAACTCGTCCGCTTCGCCAATAACCTTGGCAACGTGCAACAACGCCTTCGAGGGAATGCAACCGCGCAGCAAACAGGTACCGCCCAGCCGCGGATCCGACTCCACGATCGTGACTTCCATTCCTTCGTCGGCTGCTAAAAAGGCTGCGGCGTAACCACCGGGTCCGCCGCCAAGCACTACAAGTTGACTGTGCATATTATCTTCGCTGGTTGAAGTCTAATGGCCTGGCATTAAGAAACGCGGCCAATTACTGCCGCGTTTCATATGCCAAAATCAAAGATGTAACCGGGATTCAGCCATTTCCGTTCGCTCCCAAACCTGTAGGGATTGGGAGCAAAGTATCGAAAACAGATGTCGCCACTAGCGCGACATAAATTCGATCACCATGTTTACGTCTACCGGCAGGCTAATGTCCATCGGTCCGGGATTGCCTTGAACCGTCGCTCGAAGCGTTTCCGCATCGAAAGCGACCCAACCAAGGGGTTCACCCATACTCTCGGAACTAAGATGCTGATAAAGACTCAACAAGTTGGTGCGTCGACGAACCGTCACTACATCGCCGGGTCGCAGCAAGTAGGAAGGAGTCGTGACTTTGACGCCGTTCACTTGGAAGTGACCGTGCGTCACACCCTGACGGGCTTGCGGCCGCGTCTTTGTGAAGCCGGAGCGACGGATCACGTTGTCTAAACGACGCTCACACATGCACAGCAACAATTCGCCGGTGTTGCCTTTCTTGTGAGCGACGTTGTTAAAGTAGCGACGAAGCTGTTTCTCACCCAAGCCGTAGAAATGCTTGATTTTTTGCTTTTCCATCAACGCTTTACCGTAATTCGACGGTCGGCGTCCCCGGGTATGCATCCCGGGTGGAGTTTCGCGACGCGCGAAAGCGCGGGATGCTCCAGAGTTTTCGTAAATGAGTGTACCGAGTCGCCGGTTGATTCTAGCCTTTGGACCTGTGTAGCGCGCCATGCGATGACGTCTCCTTCAAAGCGTCTAACTAACTATTCGCTATCGATTATTGTGTGACTCAATCCGCAGAAATAAAGAGTTATCGGCCACGCAGCCTACTAGTAACACTCAATTTCAACGGTTTCAGCCGTGAACATTATTGATAGATGATTGATACATGAATAATTGCCGATAGGTATTAACCCGAGCAATTTCATTGTATTTGGTGTGACGCCAACTTCGCAGTGAAGCGTCGCAATCACCCCCATGCCGAGGATTCGGCTCGAGGGAAACGGGCTATCATTACGCAATTACTGCCTAGTGACAAGGGGTAATCTCATCGGATTCGATCGTTTGAAGCTGAACGGGCAGCTCGCTCGGACAGCTGAAAACTTGCCACTTGTTACCGGGTATTCTGCGAAAACTTCGCTGGCACCGCTCCTCGACCATCGGCCGATCAGCCAACTGGCGTATGTAAATTCCCTGGATTTGATCCGGAAATTTTCTCGCCAATCCGGCATAGATATCTGCGTCCTTCTCACCGGAATCGCCCACGAGAATGAAACGCCGCCCCTGAAATGACTCGATAATGTTGCGAATCACCGCGCTTTTGCCGCCTCGCCGCAAGAGCATAACGTGCCGTAACATGTGATCGCGAATTCGGAATGACCGCAAATGAATCGATCCCTCGGGCAATCCCGAATCGCCAATTAGCCCCGCTAACGGCGCGAACAGTTGCCAGGGACTCGACGAAACATAGTGAAATGCCACCTCGTCGGAGGCCCATTTTTCGAAGCATTCCAGCATCCCATCGATGAGTCGGAAATCGCGCAGAAAGGTGTTCTCCAACATCGTTCGGCGGCAGGTGACTTTCGTCTCCTTAATCGTGTCATCGATATCCGAAATCACCGACACTCCCGTCTGCGGAATCAATTGTATCGAACTGCGATAGACATCTTGATGACCTTGCGGAGTGACGACTTCGATAGGAATGGCCATTCTTCGCTGTATACCGTCTTTACTCCACTGAGCGACGCGTTCTACTGGTATGCGAAAAGTCGCTTGAAATTCTCCATTGCGGCGAGTTTTCTTGGGCAAAAGAAAGAGCTCGTCACCGATGCGAACCACGACCTGCTTAACTCGAACTGTCTTCGCCAAAAAACCACTGATACGGTGCCGGAAGACTTCGCTTTCCAGCAGCTCGATGTCGGCCCCCATAAATCGCTTGAGCAGGCCTAGCAACAGGCGTTTGCGAAAAGTCACGCCACCGGGCTCGTAGGCACGCCCGGAAATACTCACCCGCCAGAAAGACCCGTCTTCCACCAGATAGCCATAGGTTGGGTACAAAACCACTTTCTGGCTTGGTGAAATATCGGTGACGCTATCCTTTTGAATGATCACGATAATAATGACCCAAAACAACACACCAAAATTCAGATCCCCCCGACTTCGCGCGCAATGACACGATGGCGAAAACCGGCCAAGGTGACTAGACCGCTCCAGACACCCGTTGTCAAGTGTTTCGCCCCAAGTTCAACGATATTTGCAGGTTGCATCGAAGGCTGGGTAATTTGGTTAGCATTTTATGCTACCCCTTCCAAAAATCGCCGCTGATCTCAATCGTCGCAGACCTCAATAGTCGCAGACCTCAATAGTCGCAGACCTCAATAGTCGACGGGGCCAGCAGCTAGTCGTTGGCCGAGCCAAGTTCGTCGATATCGGCACGTATCGGAGCGAGCAGATCTGGGTCGCTCTCAAAGGCCTGTTCCAAATATTGCCGAAGATCCGGCACCGTCGCGTTCAATGCCTGGAGGATCATTGAAATCGTGTCGCTCTCGCAGCGGACCAGCGAATTGCGGAGGGCTGGCAACAGGGGCTTCGCTAAGAACTCGGCCTCCACTCCGTAAATCATCATCGCCCGCGCAATAGAAACCAACATCGCGGGCGTCGCATCTGACTGCAACAACCACAATAACGCATCCGCAAATGAGCGATCCTTTTCCATCTTTTCGTACATCGGAATGCGCAACGACGCGGCGGCATTGATGGCGCTCGCCGCGATTTCCGAATCGCGATCATCGATCAGCTCCACGATCCGCAACTTGCCCGCTGCGCTGGCAATCCCCAAGTGCCCGATGAGATCGATTGCTGTATTGCGAACGACAGAATCGGGATCGTCTAACAGCGGTTCGATACTACCCAAGACCTGTTGCGCATCGTCGCCGTATTGCATCAACGTCCACAAAGCGTGAAGGCGAATCGAAGGCTCGGCCTGCCGTAGACGATTGGCGACGGCGGTCACGCCAATAGCCAGCGGCGCCGTAGGATTGTGAATATTGAAAACGCAGTCCGATGATTTCAATAGAAATCTCCGCCCTTGCTTCCAAGCTTGTTGAGCATCTGGGGTGAGATAAGACGACCACAACGGCTTTCGCTCGTCCCGAATAACGGAGAACAGCGCCAACGCATAACCGAAAATTCTGGCTGGAGAATGGGCTTGCTTCCACATTTCCCAAACCTCCAACGACCCGTCAACTCGATTGCGTTCCTTCAGTGACGTATTCGCACTAAAGACGCCGCCCCCGACCAACACCGTACACAAATCGACCACTCCGTGATGGTTTATCTCATCGCCCTGCAACCAGTCGTTTCGAATCAGGTAATCTCGATTCAGCTCGCGAATGAACAGCGCGATCATACTCTCCGCGTCTTCCAATAAGAGACTCGGGATTTCAATGTAAGTATTTTTTTGTTCAATCACACATGGTTTAAAGTTCGCGCCCTCAGACTCAAAATGGAACTCGATGTGATCCGTTTTCATGCCGAGATGCTGTCCCACCTCCTTCAGCAACTGCTGGATGTCGTCGCTGGTCGAGAAATCGATCGTTGAGAAATAACGACTCGTCGGTAACAAGACTTCGACTTCGCGTAGTCGTTGAACGCCGAGCTTCCCCAACAACCCGTGGAACTCCGTCTCGGTCCAGACTTTTTCTCGCAGTCGTAACGGCGGTCTCGCTTGCAACCAATTAAAAATCAAG
>JBLHLE010000110.1:0-11114 GCA_047620805.1 Pirellulaceae bacterium | reverse complement strand
GTCCCGAACTGGTATCGTTCGTGAAATCGCATTGCGAATATCTTGCCGATAAACGTCCCAGTTCGCGAGTTCTTCACTGCTAAACTCAGGCTTTCGAGCCGTCGGTACTCTCAAACCCACCAACATCGTCAAGTACCCATGGAAACCAAAGATCGTGTCCTTAGGTAATAGATTGTGACATTGCCGAACGGGACCGACTCGCTGGTAAAAATCGACGAGTGGCGCGAGTTGCTTCAGATCTGTGTCGTTGCGACAGTGTCTCCAAAAGTCGGTATCGACATGAGCATTGAACTTGTAATGCAGTGCCAGGAAATCTCGCACTTCGTCCCATAAGTCTCGATATCTTTGGTTCTCGACTGTCTGCATGGCGGGATCAATCTTCATGTCGGCATCGCTAAGAATTTTAGCCATACCGCTTACTTGCTCGCCAATCAAGTGCAATGCCGTCGCTTCGAGAGGCTCGACGAAACCGCCAGAATTCCCGATTGCCACGACATTCCGCACCCAATAATTCTCATACCTTCCCGACGAGAATTTGATCTCGCGAATGTCGTCGTCTATTTGCGGATTCTTTTGCTTCAGCTCGTCCATCGCCTCGGCGGCAGTACAGAACTGCGAAGAAAATACGTACCCGCGAGTAACGCGTTCTTCGAATTCGATTTTCCAACACCAACCGTGGTCCATGGACTCCGCAGTAGTGAATGGCATGATGGCGTCTGTGCGTTGCCAACTTCCAACAACGGCAGAGTCGCAGAACAAAGAATCGCTGTAATCGACGCGGGGCACTCTTAATGTTTCTCGCAGCAACCTCGAGCGAAATCCAGAGCAGTCGACAAACAGGTCACCAGATATATCGCGACCATCCTGCAACACCAATGACTCGACGTCCCCGTTCTCGCGCTGCTTGACATCGACGACATTCGCATCGACAATTTCGCCGCCAAACTGAGAAAACTTACGCTGTAGGTAGCTCAGGAATCGTCCATTGCCGATGTGATAACCAACGTCATCATTGATGAAATAGCGACCGTCCGGTGCGGTAACGCAGGGCGACAAACCGCGTTCCATAATTGCGATGTAATGGCTGGCGTCGGAAAAATCGTGAAAGCAATAACTGCCGCTGACTCTCGGCAAGCGATCATCCGCGATTCCCATGCTGTTATCAAATGGGTAATAGAAATGGGCGTTGGCCTCACAGCCCCATTCAAACCGAATGCCCAACTTCCAACTCGGCCGCACAGCTTCGTAGAACTCCTTGCGATCCAGCCCCAAATGTTGATGAAGAAATCGCGGCACAAATGCCGTCGTTGATTCACCCACGCCAATAACGGGTATCTGGCTACTGTGGACAACCGTGACAGAGACGCTTGGTAGCATTCGTCTGATAGCGAGCGCAGACATGAACCCCGCACTCCCCCCACCTTAAACAACGATTCTTTGCACAGGATTCATTCGGAGTCACATCAATCAAGTTTGATCTTAATGGTTAGTTTTTCGCACGCGGCAACCTGATTTTCGACCGTCATTATATCACCACGGCGAGCTGAGCATTGTGATCGTGATCAGGCTGACCACCGATTGCAAGTCGGAGCTAACCATGCTGGGGTAAAAGTTTGGAAAGAAAAAAGTTTTGAAAATAGTAGCGAGACTATTTTGACCAACGAATTTCAAACCGTTAACATCCGAGGAACTACTCTTCTTTGCAAGCAAATTGAGCGAGGATTTCTAAGTTCTCTACTTAGTCTCATGCGCCAATTGTGATTCATTCGGATCAATTAATACGACCTCTATCTCAACGAGAAACTACCATGCCTCGTCCCTCTGCCAACGACTCCAAACAGTCCCGAATTCTGGCCAAACGCAAACGTCGCGCACTCAAGCTTGAGTCACTTGAAGATCGTCATCTCTTAGCGACGATTACTGGTGGTACCGGCACGGGTGGATTCGAACTGACTAACAACACATCCGATCTTCGCATGTGGCTTGACTCGACGGACCAATCGACTTTGTTCACCGATACTGCAGGCGCCACGCAGGTTACTGGCAATGGAGACTCGATCGCACGATGGAACGACAAGAGCGGTTACGGCGTCGATGTCAGTCAAAATAGCGGCGGCAATCGGCCCGTCTATGTCAGCACGACGGGCATGAATGGTCGGTCGGCAATTGGGTTCGTCGGCGGCGGTGGTGGCGATGCCTTGACGTCGATCAGCGGCAACTCGACTGGAATTACGGGCAACGCCGACCGGACGATTATCAATGTTTGGACGAGCACTGGTTTCACCAGCCAGAATTACCAACACACTTTTCACATGGGCGATACCACTTGCCAAGGCGCTTATGGTATCTCGGCGGCCAGAGCCGGTAACGCTGGCTCCGCTATTGGCAACCATCATTGGTGTAGTGGCTATGATACTAGTGCCGTCGCGGGCACTAATCCAACGATCGCTATCGCAGCTTGGGATGGCGATGGTGGTGGCGGCGCCAATGGGCTCGACCAATGGCACGTCAACGGTGCCGACGTCGGCGGGCAAGATCGCGCAGCACTAACAACGGGTGCAGGCCAAATCCAAATTGGCTCGCGACTGGACCCGTTCACTGAAGGTTTCTCTGGAAATCTCACGGAAGTCATTGTCTACGACCGCGTACTGAGCGATGCCGAACGAATCTCTGTGGAGAATGCGCTCAGTGCCAAATACGGTATCACTATCGCAGCCGATGTTTATGCGGGCGACGAAGCTGCCAATGGCGACAACGACTACGACGTCTTCGGAATCGGGCAAGGACTTACGGGAGCGGTCACTTCCGCTGGTGCCGCCGGCTTTGGAATCGAAGACACCAGTGGTTCACTCGCTCCTGGCGAATCAATCGTGGCTGGTCACGACGGCGACAACAACAGTTACACTGTCGATGCCTTTGGACGACGTTGGACGCGATCGTGGTATGTAGACAAGACAGGCGCCGTCGATGCGACGCTAGCCTTTGATCATACTGACGCGGGACTCAGTGCACCGGGCGTCGTTAACTATGCGTTAATGTATAGCGCCGACGGCACGACGTTTACTCAGGTTGGCGGTGCAATCGCAGTAGTAACGGGCGACACGGTCACCTTTGCGTTGACCAATGCACAGATCAACGATGGTTTCTACACGCTGGCCGACGAAACTGTAGTAGTTCCTCCGGTCATCACCGTTTCAGCGGGTAACGCGTCGTATGATGGCGTCACTGCGGCGGCAGTCGATGCTGGTGCCACAGTCGTGGATGCCGACAGTACCAACCTGGTGGGAGCCACGGTTAGCATCACATCGGGGTTGGTCGTCAATCAAGATCAGCTTAACTTCACTAATCAAAACGGCATTTCCGGCAGTTATAACGGTGTCAGCGGCGTATTAACGCTGTCGGGAACAAGCAGCGTTGCGAACTACCAAACGGCAATTCGGTCAATTGCGTTCAGTTCGACTGGTACTCTGCAAAGTACTGCCGACCGAGTTGTCGAAATCATTGCGGATGACGGGTTGATTAGCTCCACGGCTGTAACTCGTACGGTCGCTGTATCGGCACCAGTGATTACGTCGGGAACCGGTCCCGGCGGTATCGAGAAAACCGACGGAACATCGGCCCTGCGGATGTGGCTCGATTCGACCGACACTTCCACTTTGTTCACCGACACGGCCGGCTCGACACCGGTCACAACGACGGGTGAGTCAATTGCTCGCTGGAACGACAAGAGCGGTTACAACGTCAACGTCGAACAAGGTGGCGCTGGTAATCGCCCCACGTACACAGGCTCCATTGGTAGTCTGAACAACCAAGCCGCGGTTAGTTTTGTTGGTGGCAGCGGCGGCGACGCCCTCAGTTCGCCGACGGGCAACAACACGGCAATCACCGGAAATGACGACCGCACGGTAATCAACGTGTTCGCAAACACGGGATTCACAAGCCAAAACTATCAGCACACTTTCCAAATGGGCAGTACAGCAGGCGACCAAGCATACGGGATCTCCAGCTCGCGAGCCGGCAATGCAGGGTCGGCGATTGGAAACCACTACTGGGGCGCTGGGTTTGACAGTACTGCCGTAGCGAGCACTGCTCCCAACATCGCGACGGCGGCTTGGAACGGTGGTCCCAACACCGACTCTTGGTACGTCAATGGAAACGCTGCCGGCGTTCTCACTCGCGGAGCGTTGAACACTGGCACCAACGAAATCCAGATCGGTTCGCGACTCGCTCCGTTCACGGAAGGATTCACAGGCAGTATGACTGAAGTAATCCTCTACGATCGAGTCCTCAATAGTGCAGAACGGACAATCGTCGACAACCACTTGTCTGCCAAATACGACATTGTCATTGGTAACAACCGTTATGCTGGCGACGACGCAGTCAATGGCGACTACGACCAGGACGTAGTTGGCATCGGCCGCGACGACGCGAACAATGTCGTCGCAGCGGGTGGCCTGAGTGGCTTCGGGCTGCAAGACTGGGGAGGCAGTTTGAGTGACGGCGAATACGTTCTCGCAGGCCACTCTGGCGCCAATAACAGTTACGCAGCGGAAGGTGCCGGCCGTCGTTGGACTCAGACCTGGTACGTCGATACCACGGGCGGCGTCGATGCAGTTCTGTCGTTCGACCACTCAGATACTGGCCGCGCCAACCCAGGTGCAGTTACCTTTTCTCTGCTTTACAGCGCCGACGGCGTTGCTTTCGCACCCGTCGCAGGGGCGGCAAGTGTTGCTGGCGACCAAGTTTCCTTCGCCGTCACCGACGCGCAGCTGCTGGACGGCTATTACACGCTGGCCGACGACACCCCCGTCTTCGCACCTGTAATCACGACCTCCGCAGGAAATGCCAGTTATGCTGCGGGCGCCCTAGGTGTGGATGTCGACCCTGGAGTCACGATCACGGACGCCGACAGCACGGACTTAGTTAGCGTGACGGTTTCAATTACCGATGGCTTCGCCGTTGGTATCGACTCACTGTCATTCGTCAATCAACTCGGTATCGCGGGTAGCTTTGACGCCAACACCGGTGTGCTCACGTTGACCGGTACATCTGCCGTGGCAAACTACCAAACTGCGATTCGATCGATTGAGTTCAGTAACCCGGAGAACTTGTTCAGCAACACGACTAGGACGATCGAGTTCACTGCAACGGATGCTTTGGTTGGCTCGGTTAGTGTGACGCGGGGCGTCGATGTATCGATCGCCACCGTTTCAGGCGGCACGGGACCCGGCGGTACGGATTCGCTCAATGGAACATCCAGCCTGCGGATGTGGCTCGACTCGACGGATTCGGCCACGATCTTCTCTGACTCCGCAGGAACGACCACCGCCAACGATTCCGACCAAGTCGCGCGTTGGAACGACAAGAGTGGATACGCTGTCGATGTCGTGCAAACCAATCCCGCGATCGCACCGTCGTTAACAGGCTCGGTCGCCAACTTGAATGGCCAACCCGCCATCAGTTTCGTCGGTGGCGCGACTGGTGATGCACTCACATCGCCTGCGGGCAACTCGACGGGAATTGTCGGAAATGCAGACCGAACAATTTTCAACGTCTTTGCTAACACGGGCTTCACCGGCCAAAACTATCAACACACATTCCACATGGGCAGCACCAACTGCCAAGAGGCTTATGGCATCTCTTCTTCTCGAGCTGGAAACGCGGGCTCAGCTATTGGCAATCACTTCTGGTGTGCCGGATTCGATTCGACGGCGACTGCCAGCACGAACTCCAATATTGCGGCAGCTAGTTGGAACGGTGCCGTCAATGTCGATAGTTGGCATGTCAACGGCGACTTTGTCGGAGCGCAATCTCGCGCCGCATTGAATACGGGTAGCAACGAAATTCAAATCGGTTCGCGACTCGCTCCCGCAGTAGAGGGATTCACCGGAAACCTCTCCGAAGTTCTGGTTTACAACCGCGTGCTCAATACTGCCGAACGCGCCATTGTCGACAACTATCTTGCAGCCAAGTACGACATCGGAATTGGTGACGACCACTACACAGGCGATACACCAGCAAATGGCAATTACGACCACGATGTCTTCGGTATCGGTCGCGACGACAGCGCCAACCAACTGGCTAGTGGCGGTTCCGCTGGACTGAGCCTGAAAGACATGGGAAGTCTAGATGACGGCGACTACCTGTTGGCCGGTCACAACGGTGGCGGCACAACATTTACAGCAACGTCGGGCGGACAACGTTGGACGCGAACCTGGTACGTCGAAAAGACTGGCAACATCGATGCCTCGCTGACCTTTGATCACAGCGACGTCGGAATCACGATGCCTGGCGGAGCAACCTTCAGCCTCCTATACAGCCCCGACGGAGCGAGTTTCTCGCCGGTAGCCGGCGCGACCGCAGCTATTAACGGAGACCAGATTTCCTTCGATATCTCGGATGCAGATCTCAGCAGCGGCTACTACACACTGGGCGACGACACGCCGAGCACAGCTCCAGTTGTTACTGCGAATGCTGGCACGACACTTTATCAAGTCACCAATGCAGCGGTCGCGATCGACGCCAACATCGCCGTCACCGATGCCGACGACACAAACCTGCAAGGCGCAACTGTCGCGATTATTGGTGGCGCGGACTCGAGCGATTCACTTGGCTTCGACGATCAACTTGGCATCACAGGCAGCTACGATTCCGGCGCCGGGATTTTGACCCTCACGGGAACGGCTAGTGTTGCTGATTATCAAATTGCGCTACAGAGCGTGACGTTTGAGAATCAATTGGTGACCGTCGGCAGCGGCACGCGCACCGTCGCCATTCAAGCTTTCGATGGCACCGCTTATTCCGATTCCGCAACAACGAAAGACATCGTCGTGACGCGTGCTCCGCTAACCTCCGAAACGGCGCCTGGTGGTTTTGAGTATGCAAACGGCACGGGCAGCCTCCGCACATGGCTCGATTCAACAGATGCATCAACTTTGTTTACCGATTCGGCCGGCACTACTTCCGTCGCCAACAATGGCGATCCGATCGCGCGCTGGAATGACAAGAGTGGTTACGCAGTCGACGTCGTTCAAACAAACGGGGCCAACACGCCCGCCTACGTCGACGTGGTGGGCAACCTAAATGCTCAAGCAGCGGTAGGATTTACTGGAGGTAACGGCGGTGATGCTCTCACGTCACCCACCGGAAACTCAACCGGAATCATTGGCAACGACGACAGAACTGTGATCAACGTATTCGCCAACACGGGCTTCACCAGTCAAAACTACCAGCACACTTTCCACATGGGAGACACGAACTGCAACTCTGCATACGGTATCTCTTCAGCACGAGCTGGTAATGCGGGATCGGCTATCGGAAACCATCATTGGTGTTCCGGTTTCGACACCACCGCCATCGCCAGCACTAACTCGAATATTGCTGTGGCAGCGTGGGACGGAGATGGCGGTACGGGCCCCAACGGGCTCGACCAATGGCACGTCAATGGAGCCGATGTGGGCGCAGATGACAGGGCGCCCTTGCAAACCGGTGCTGGCCAACTGCAAATTGGTTCGCGACTGAGTCCATTTACCGAAGGATTCACCGGAAATCTAACCGAAGTCTTGCTGTACGAACGAGTTCTCAACACGGCCGAGCGGAGCATCGTCGAGAATCACCTCAGCGCCAAATACGACATCGGAATCACCGACAATCGTTACGATGGCGACGACAATGCCAATGGCGACTACGACGACGATGTGTTTGGAATCGGCCGGGACGACGCTGCGAACTTGGTGAAAGAAGCGGGCTCCGCTGGCTTCGGTTTCAGCGAACTCAGCTCGTCACCTTTGGCCGACGGCAGCTATCTGTTAGCTGGCCATAATTCGGTGGGCAACAGTTTCATCCCCATTCCACTCGCTGGCGAACGAGTATGGTTTGTCGACAAAGTTGGCACCGTAGACGCTCAGTTTAACTTCAGTTTCACCGCTGCAGGCATGTCGCTCCCCGGCGCTGCGGATGAATTTTCGTTGCTGTACAGTCCATCCGAAGGGGGCGCTTTCATCGAAGTCAGCTTCACGCCTGTCGCTGCCGGGAACATTGTGACGTTCGACGTCCCGGACGCGGATCTTCAAGATGGCTACTACACCATCGGCATCAATTTGAACGTACCTCCGACCGTAGACGCGGGTGGCGACTACACCATCGACGAAGGACAACCGCTAACTGTTGCTGGAACCACTTCGGACGGCAATGGCGACCCCGTCACACTTTCCTGGGACCTTAATGGCGACGGCACATTCGGCGATCTGACGGGCGCGTCGGGAACGCTGACGTGGGCTCAACTTCAAGCCCTATCCATCAACGACGGCCCGGCGACTTTCTCGGTCACGCTACTAGCCACGGATATTCGCGGTGCCACGGCAACTGACACGGTAACCTTGACGGTAGACAATGTAGCGCCGACCGCCGATGCTGGAGGCTCCTACTCGTTGGCTGAAGGCGAAGACATCGTGCTGACTGGCACTGGCACAGATCCAGTCGACACCGTGACGCTCAACTGGGACCTGGACGGCGACACGCTCTTCGACGATGCGACGGGCGCGTCACCGACAATCTTGTGGGCGGACCTTGTCGCAGCCGGTGTCGATGACGGCCCGGGTACTTTTAGCATTGCTGTTCAAGCTGACGACGGTCAAGGTGCTACGCATGTCGCAACAGCCACGATCGATATTACCAACTCTAATCCGTCAGTTTCAATCGCGGCGACAAATTCAAGCGTCACTAGCTTGCCCGTAACTTTCGACCTCCTCGGTAGTGATCCATCGGGCACGGACGAGACGGCCGGATTTACCTACGCGATCACATGGGGTGACGGCACCTCTAACACGTTGCTCGGACCCAACGAGCCCGCCGTTACACAAACGACTCACGCGTTCTCTGAATTCGGTGTCTTCGATGTGATAGTCGCGATCACCGACAAAGATGGCGGCACTTCGACTGCGACCCACCAGATCGCAATCGTACCTGTTGCAAAAGTCGGTAACGACGTCCTGGTCGGCGGTTCGCAAACCGAATCGGATCGAATCATCGTCCAGCAAGCGGGTGACGACTCGATCTTCGTCCGGCTCAACAACGAGCGTTACGGGGCATTCGACGTCAGCCCAACTTCTGTTGTTCGCATCTTCGGTGGAGGTGGCAATGACCGTATTACCATCACCAACTGTATTGAGACCGAGATTTACGGCGGAACTGGCAACGATCGAATCCACGGTGGCTCGTGCAACGACGTTATCTTTGGCGAAGAGGGTCGCGACATCATCCTGGCCGGCGAAGGCGACAACTGGGTCAGCGGCGGCGATGGCAATGACGAAATCTTTGGACGCTCTGGCGACGACTTCTTCCTCGGTGACGCCGGAAACGACCTGCTCTCAGGTGGCAGTGGATCGGATCAGCTGTTCGGTGGGCTGGGTAACGACCAGATGCTGGGAGGTAATCAGGACGACTTGCTCGTCGGTGATCTTGGAAACGATATCATGATCGGTGGCTCTGGCGACGATGTCCTCATTGGTGGTGCCGGAAATGACACGATCCGCGGTGATAACGGCAACGACTTCCTCGTTGGTGGATTGGGACTCGATCACCTGCATGGGCAACGCGGTCTCGACGCCATCGTGGACGGCGCCGCGGTGCTGGAAGACGACCTCGCTGCTCAACAAGCCGCACTGCTGAACTGGAGTATCTCGCGACTAACTACAAACCTCGGCGCTTTCGCCAGTGATGGCGAAGTCGACGGGCTCTTTGGCGGTGGCGGTAGAGATGACTACTGGGGTGGCGCGGAGGATAACATCGACGTTCGCAATGTCGATTCGTTGACCTTGATCTAGATTCGTGGACCTTGATCTAGATTCGTTGACCTTGATCTAGATACGTGGACCTTGAGCTAGATTTATTGAACCCAATCTGGATTCATTGACCTGGGTTTGAGCGATCTCTACAATCGAACGAAACTTATGCCGGCTCGACCATTCATTTGGGCGAGCCGGTTGGCTTGTTTGCGGGATCAATTTGATGAACGAAGGTACGACTCCAACGCACGTCTCGGACGGTCGGAATTTCGACGGCGCGGCCGGCGGCCAATACGATCCGGATCTCTATCGCTACGACCGCATTGCCGACAAAATCTCAGATCTCGATTCGATTGTCGACCAACATGCCATCGAATATGCCGCAGTCGGTTTCTTAGCCGTCGATTTTGCATTTGACGAAGCAACCGTCGAGGGCGTTAAGGATGCATTTAGACAGATTCTGGCCGACGATTCACTGGGCGCTGATTGCGTGCAGTACGAGACATCGGCCGCTCAAGCCGATAATGCATCGACCGCGGATCAACGTATCGCCGCAGCGCGGAAGTTCATGAACTTCATTCATCTGGATGACCGACTGCGAGAATTGGCACAGCACCGCTCTTTGCTGCGAGCCGTCAGCCTACTGATGGGTGGCCGCGAACCGGAGCTCTTCCAAGAGATGGCGCTGCTCAAACCCGCCGGCGGACGGGAGAAGCCTTGGCACCAGGACCGAGCCTACTTCAACATTGATAAAGACCATCCGATGGTCGGCGTTTGGATCGCTTTGGACGAGGCCACTATCGAAAACGGCTGCATGCGGATGTGGCACGGTGGACACAAGGTCGGCCCGATCACTCATTTCCAACGCCGCGATTGGCAAATCTGCGACACCGACGCGCGCGACGGGCCGCGCGTCGCCGTCCCGCTAAAACCGGGCGGAACCATTCTCTTTCACTCGCTCATACCGCACGGGACACCGCACAACGCCACGAAACAATCGCGGTGGGCAATTCAATTACACTACTACCCCAAAGACGCACCACGGATCAACGATCAAGACAGACTCGACGTCTTCGGCTCAGAAGGAAAAGACGTCGAGTGCTAACGTCTCAAATTCTCCATCGTTCGTCTCCACTCCGCTCTGAGAGCAGCGGTTTGCGTCCTACTAGCTAATTTCAGATCCAACCCTTCGAACTTAACTCATTTCTTAATTGGGGAACACTCATGGCAAAAATCGACTGGAGCT
Source organism: Pirellulaceae bacterium (assembly GCA_047620805.1). GTDB lineage: Bacteria > Planctomycetota > Planctomycetia > Pirellulales > Pirellulaceae > JBLHLE01. The sequence goes on along the minus strand of JBLHLE010000110.1, from coordinate 83 downwards.
ACCATCGCCCTGGCTGAGTAAGCTGCACGCGAACGCAAGAGTTTCTTGCGAATGGTAAACTAGAAGCAAAAGAAGAAGTCAAC
>JBLHLE010000109.1:0-11135 GCA_047620805.1 Pirellulaceae bacterium | reverse complement strand
GCCGTGCGGCCTCTAGACCCGTAGGTTTCTTGTTGTCCGCGGCACCGCCGCGATACTTTCCCGCCCCATATTCTTCCCAGCGTTGCCTGGCCTGTTTTTCGGTAATTTCCCCAGCCTTGATAGCTGCAGCAATTTCTTCCCTCAACGCGAGTAATTCATTGCGTTCGAACTTCAAGTCTAATGATTTATCGCGTGATTTACTGTGTGATTTATTGTCGCCTAGATTCTTGAGTGTATTCATCAAGACCTTGACTTGGTCCAAAGTCAGTTCGCCCTTGCTCACGGCCTCTTCAAGTCGCCCTTCAATGGCGTCAAAGTCCTGAGCACTGGAGAAGCCTACGGGCAAGAGGATGGTGCCGACGAGTAGTGCGCAGTTTACGAACGCTGGCAAGATCACTCGTCTTGAGTTCTTTGAACGAATCATGTGATATCTCCGATCCAAACCCGTCCCTGTCAAAACTACGTATCAATACCAGCGGGCGGGTTCGCCGGTACGGTAACGCGACAGTTTATGCTACCAATCACCAAAGATGAATCGCAACACGCTAAACTAGTCCAAAAAGCTGAAAACCAAGCCAGAACTACGGAGTGCGTTTGCCATTTATTCGGTAATTCGGCCCAACTCAGTAAATCGACCCAACTGGCTTTCCGCTTGGCCGGGCAACTCGTGATACGGTAAGATGCCAGACAAGCACTTTCGCTTCATTGCCAACGACGCGTTCATTGCCGCCTTCATTGCCGCCTTCATTGCCGCGTTCATTGCCGCGTTCATTGCCGCGTTCATTGCCGCCTTCATTGCCGCCTTCATTGCCGCCTTCATTGCCGCCTTCATTGCCATCGACACAAGGAACACCAGCATGTCACGTACGCATTGCTACGTCTGCCGTCTCGCCCTCTTCGCTGCGTTATCGGCATTTCTGTTTTCACCTGCTGCGGCTACGGCCCAAACGAAGCTCGAGTGGAAGTTCAAGACAGGACAGCAGGTGATTCAGGAAGTCGAGCAGATCATGGACATGACCATGGCATTCGGCGAACGAAAAATCAAAACGGCGATGATTCAGAAGATCGATACCACATGGAAGGTTGAGTCGGTCGACGACAAAGGGACGGCAAAGATCGCACAGGCGATCACACGGCTTCGCATGACGATGAAATCTGATGCTGGCGTTCAACTCGAATTCGACTCCAACGAAGACAAAGACAAAGAACTCGAAGGCATCGCTGCGGCTATCGGCCCGGCACTGAAGGGACTCGCCAAAGCCAAGTTCTTGGTCACGATGAATCGCCAGGGAACTATCGAAGAGGTCGAAATATCTGAGGAAACGCTGGCCAGCTTCAAGGCCATTCCGGGCGCGGCTCAAATGGGCGGCATGTTTAGCAAAGAAGGTTTGATCAACTTGATCAAGCAAAGTGGCACTAACTTTCCCGCTAAAGAAATCGAAAACGGCGCCAATTGGAAAAAGGCCTCCGAGATCAAGTTGCCGCAAGTCGGCAGCATGAAGTCAGAAGCGACGATGACGTACAAAGGTTCGACCCAAGCGGACGGCAAAACCCTGCAGCGAATCGACGTCGACCTGGCTCTGGACCTCGTCCCAGGCGACAACGCGCAAGCAAAAATCGTGCTCAAAGACCAGCGAGCTGATGGCAAGCTGCTGTTCGATAACGAAACGGGATGGCTGACAGAATCTGAAATGAATCAAGTCATGACCATGCAAATCACTGCTGGACCGACGGTCATCGAACAAGTTTTGGAGCAACAGATCAGAGCGAAAATGGTCTGGCCCAAGAACTAAAAAAGAAACAAAGCTAAGCTAACAACACCGGCACGTAATTTACGTGCCGGTGTCTATTTGTAGTTGTTTTTTTTTGCAATGGCTACAATCTGCTAAAGCCACTCGAAACGAATCGAATTCATGCTCCATAAAACAATCTCCCTCGCCGTCGTGATTGCCTTAGCATCGTGTTCCACGATCATCGCAGCGGCTGAGTCGAAGCGTCCCAACATCGTTCTCATCATGTGCGACGACATGGGATTTTCTGACATCGGCTGCTACGGGGGCGAGATCGACACGCCCAACATCGATCGACTGGCCAACGGCGGCATGCGGTTTCGAACATTCTACAACAACGCGAAATGCGAACACACTCGCTCGTCGTTACTCTCCGGTCAGTGGTGGCACCGCGTCGGGGCATCGGCACGCGTCACTTACAAAACACCGACGTTTGGAGAACGGCTGCGAGAAGAAGGATACCGCACATTGATGACGGGCAAGTGGCATGCAGGTCAAACGCCATTCATGCGCGGGTTCGATCGTTACTACGGCCTGACCGATGGCTGTTGCAACTTTTGGAATCCGGGACACGCTCGAGAAGGCGAACCCGAACCGGCAAAGAAAAAGGTACGGCGATGGGCGATCGACGGCGAACAATTCACTCCGTTTACTCCCGACTCAAAAGACTTCTACACCACCGATGCCTTTACGGATTACGCGATCAAGTTTCTCGACCAATACAAAGACGAAGAAAAACCGTTCTTACTCTACATCGGCTACACGGCTCCACATTATCCGCTGCACGCCAGTCGAGAAGACGTCGCCAAGTATCGAGGCAAGTACAAAGCGATCGGCTGGGACAAACTGCGAGAACAACGGTTCGCTCGCCAACAAGAACTCGGTGTGCTTCCCCCCAACGCGAAACTCTCGCCGCGCGACACAGGACTGCCTTCATGGGAGTCGATTCCAGCAGCAGATCGCGACTGGTGGGATCTCCGCATGGCAGCTTACGCAGCCATGATTGATCGAATGGACCGCAACATCGGCCGCCTGTTAAAGACATTGGACGATAACGGCGATTCCGACAACACGCTGATTTTCTTTCTCTCGGACAACGGTGCCTGTGAAGATTCGGCCGACCGGTCGACCGTGAAAGGCTCCATGCCATGGGAGGTCACGAGTTATCTCACGCAGGGTCGCCCTTGGGCGAACGCGTCGAACACTCCGTATCGCAAGTACAAGACGACGGACTACGAAGGCGGCACGCGAACACCAATGATCGCCTATTGGCCCGCGGTGATTAAGCCCGGCAGCTTCACCGACCACGTCGGTCACCTGGTCGACTTCGCACCGACAATGCTCGACGTTGCCGAATCCAAAACGCTGAAAAAAGCCGCGACAGAACTCGCTGGCCATTCACTCATTTCGACCTTCAAGGGCAATAACATCGAACGGCCGTGGCCCTTGTACTGGCAATTCGGCGCCTCCAATGCGATCCGAGACCGAGATTGGAAATTGATCAAGCACGGCAAAGGCGGCTGGGAACTTTACAACATCGCCGAAGATCCAACCGAACTAAACAACTTGGCTGCCACAGAAACAGAACGAGTCGCTCAACTAACTCAAGCATGGGAGAAATGGTGGGCCGACAAAGGGACGCAAGGGCAGCGGAAGAAATAATCGAATCACCCACTTCTTCTCGTCCGAATTTTCTTGCTCCCAATTCTTCTTGCCAAAGGTCTAGAAGGCGTGGGCAGAACGCACATAGCAAGCACAAGCGTCGCAATCAAATGAGAATTCATGAGGAGAACCTGCCGAGAAACGATCACCTTGCCACCCTGCTCATTCTAGCGACATTACTTGGATAGGTCGATTAACTGCGACGCCAGCTTGATTGGACGGGTTCGCAGCCCATTTCGGGGAACACGACAAACTTAAATTCTGGTAGATTATTCGCTTATCCACTCCCTTCACGTTCTTTCTATCGCGAACCGATGACCATTAGAATCCCACGCTATCTGGCGCCTTTTCACCCCAAGTCGTCTCCTCATTATTTTACCGATGTTCTTATCATCGGCGGCGGCCTTGCTGGCTTGAGGGCAGCAAACGCGGTCGATCCGAGCCTTTCGGTCATGGTTGTCACCAAAGATAAACTGAAGCAATCCAACAGCAACTACGCTCAGGGCGGCATCGCTGGCGTACTCGCACCTGAAGACAATTTCGAGAACCATATCGCCGATACCCTGACAGCCGGCGGCGAACTGTGTAACAAAGCGATCGTCGACTTGGTCATCCGCGAAGCTCCCAGCCGCATCGACGAGTTGATTCGCTGGGGAACAAATTTCGACAAGGATGATGGAAAACTCGTACTGGCACGCGAAGGGGGTCATAGCCACCATCGCGTCGTTCATGCTCTGGGCGATGCGACTGGCAAAGAAGTTATGCGTGCAGTAATCGACTGGACGCGAGAACAACCCCAAGTTCAGATCTGGGAAGACTCATTTACACTTGATTTGTTGACCGATCGTGGCATTTGCCGCGGAGCTGTGATTCACAACAGCCAGGGCCACCGCAGCCTCGTCTGGGCTAAGCAAACGATACTATGTACTGGCGGCGCGGGACAGCTATACCGGGAAACCACCAATCCAGGTGTCGCGACAGCAGACGGACACGCGGTCGCCTATCGCGCCGGCGCCGAGTTGCGCGATATGGAATTCATGCAGTTTCATCCCACCGTGCTTTACATCGCCGGTAGCAGCCGATCTCTAATCACCGAAGCAATGCGTGGCGAAGGTTCCCACCTCGTCGATCGCAATGGCGAACGATTCATGCTGCGTTACGACGAGCGTGGCGAACTGGCCCCGCGAGATGTGGTCTCCCAAGCGATCGTCAACCAAATGGAAGAGACTAGACACCCCTGCGTGTATCTCGACCAAAGTCATTTGGACGCCGACTATATTCGTAAACGATTCCCCGGCATCGCCGAATCTTGCCTGAAATTCGGAATCGACATCGCCACCGATCGAATTCCAGTTCGCCCAGGTGCTCACTATATGATTGGCGGTATCACGGTCGATGATCGTGGACAGACGTCTCTGCCGGGCCTTTGGGCGGCGGGAGAAGTGACGTCAACTGGGCTGCATGGTGCGAATAGATTAGCTTCCAACAGTTTGCTCGAAGGCCTGGTATACGGCGCTCGAGCCGGTGAAGCAGCGTCAGCAGCCGCGCTAGGGCAAGAAGACGACTTCCACGCTTTATGCACGTTTAATGAGTTTGAGGAGGGCCCAGACGAACCACTCGACATCGTCGATATCAGCAATTCGTTGAAGAGTTTGATGTGGCATGCAGCGGGGGTTCGTCGCGAACGCTCCCATTTGATCGATGCCTTGGAAACCGTCGAAACTTGGTGCAAGTATGTGCTGGTGCGGCAGTTCCTAGGTCAGGAAGGCTGGGAATTGCAGAATATGCTGACGGTTTCCCTGTTGACTTTACGGTCTGCGCTCGAGCGAGAAGAGTCTCGTGGAGTCCATTTGCGAACCGATTTCCCCGAAAAGGACGAATCGTGGGAACGCCACCTTACTTTCCAAATTGACGGGGGACAAAATTCGACCAAATTATCAGATTAGCACGAAATTCAGGGTTGATTTTTGAAGTCATTTTTCAAAAATGGTCGGGTATCCAAGGGCTCGAACCTTTCGCTAAAGCTGATCGTAGCAAAGAGATGGTACTGTTCGCTGTGCTCCGCTTTTTGGTCGGCCACAGTACCGCAGGCCGCACCTACCTTTACGGCACCCAGCCATTAACTAGCCGCGATGAAACGATATACATTGGCAAGGCAGTGCTCGTGTGATTGAATTCAGGGCATATCCCTGTAGACTGTACGGACTTAACGCAGGGTTTCCAGCCTGGCTGGCAACCGCGCTCGTGAGATTCAAGGCGGTGAGAGTTCTCGTAGCTCTCCACGCCAGCGCTACCAACCGCAAATACTGGACTGACGACAACATGGCAGAAACCAACCCATTTAAGTTACCCAAAGATCAAGCAAAAAAGAAACCCACGCAAGATCGAGCAGCAACGGAACAAAAAGCACAGGCCAAAAAAGTGCCGGATAATCGAGAGGCCATGATCCAAGCGGATCGGCTCTCCAAATTCTACGGCCCGTTCGCTGCAAGTCGCGACGTCAGCTTTGACGTATACAAAGGAGAGTTGGTTGCGTTTCTTGGTCCCAATGGCGCCGGCAAGAGCACGACAATGAAGATGCTCACCGGCTACCTTTCCCCATCGGAAGGAGTGGCCCGCATTGCTGGTCACGACATGGCGTCAGATCGCCTGGCCGGTTCAGCGCGACTTGGGTACCTGCCCGAAAACGGGCCCTTATACCCCGACATGACGCCCCATAGTTTGCTGAGTTTTTTCGCGCAAGCGCGACAGATGTCCCGCTCTTATCGCAACGAACGGATTGAAGCCGTCGTCGATCTCTGTGCACTGGGCGATGTGATCTACAAGCCGATCGCAAAACTATCGAAAGGCTATCGCCAGCGCGTCGGCATGGCGCAGGCACTTCTGCACGAGCCCGACGTACTGATTCTGGACGAACCAACAGCTGGCCTCGACCCCAACCAGATTCGCGAAGTTCGCGAAACGATGCGACGCTTGGGAGAAGAGAAAACGATTCTGCTCTCGACCCACATTCTGCAAGAAGTCGAAGCGATGGCCAGTCGCGTCATCTTGATCAACGAGGGTCGCAAGGTTTTCGATGGCACGGTCGACGAACTGAAAGACCTGGGCGGCGATGGCATCGAAAGCGCCTTCCACTCTCTGACCGCTCCCTAATTCCACGACACAATTCCACGACACAATTCCACGACACAATTCCACGACACAATTCCACGACACAATTCCACGACACAATTCCACGACACAATTCCACGCCGCAGCATCCTGCACACTACGCGACACCGCGAATTAACGATACAACCACCTCTCGACTGATTCTAAGGAAACGACAATGACGGGCGAATTCATTTGGCTCATGTTTATCGACGCACTGTTCATTTTGGCGTGCGCGATAGCCCTCTTGCCAGTCGTCATTTTCATGCCATCGGCCGCAGCCGTATTGAAGCGAAACTTCTTTGGCTATTTCAGCAACCCCACTGGGTATGTATTCCTGTGCCTGTTCGTATGTCTAACTTCGTTAGCTGCGTTCTGGCCGCACGAGTTCTTTGCTGCAAATTTAGCCAACCTCGATCAGCTCAATGAGACGCTGCCGTTGATCATGCTCATATTTATCCCCGCGATTACGATGGGTGCCTGGGCGGAAGAACGTCGTCAAGGAACCGACGAGTTGCTGCTAACGTTGCCTGCTGCCGATATCGACATTGTGTTGGGCAAGTACTTGGCAGCTGCCGCTACTTTCACGGTTTCCCTGTTATTTGCTCAGATTTCAAACTTTTGTGTGTTGATCGCGTTATCGCAAGGCGACCTGGACACCGGATTGTTTTTCGCAACGTATTGCGGTTACTGGTTCGTCGGCATGACGATGTTGTCCATTGGCCTAGTCGCTTCGTTCCTCTCGAACAACTTGACGGTCAGTTTTATTCTCGGCGTGATTTTCAATTGCCCGCTGGTCTTCTTGGGTTATGCGGACACCGCTATTTCGGACAACCGTTGGTCGCAGTTTTTCACGCAATGGAGCATCGGACATCAATTGGAAGACTTTGGCCGGGGAGTGTTGAGTATCTCGTCGTTGAGTTACTTTGCGATGATCATCGCAGTGGGAATCTACTTGAGTATGGTGCTGATTGGCCGACGGCATTGGAGTGGCGGACGCGACGGGGAATCGATGTTCCTACACTTCTTTGTGCGGGCGTTGGCATTGATCGTTATTGCCGCTGGGCTAAGTTTCGCTTTTGCCAACCACGACGTGGTACGACTCGACACGACCGAGGGGCAGATCAGTTCACTGTCACCAGACACCCGGAAATTGCTACGGGAGCTTAACTCGGAATATCCGATCACCATCGAAGCGTTCGTTAGCGCGAAAGTGCCGGAGCAATATGTCGAAACGAAATACGACCTACTCTCGAAATTGAAAGAGTTCTCAAAATCCTCTTCCGACATCACATTGAACATCCACGAGAATCTGGAACCGTTTAGCGACGCTGCAACATTGGCGGAAGACCGCTTTGGAATCACACCCCAGGCAGTGCAAAGTCGCTCTCGCGGAACGCTCAAAAGCGAGCAAGTCATAATCGCCGCCGTGTTTTCGTCGGGCGTAAACAAAGTTGTTATTCCGTTCTTCGATTATGGAATTCCGATGGAGTACGAACTTATTCGCTCGATCACGACGGTCGCCAAGCAAAAGCAAAAGCGGCTTGGAATCGTGCAAACCGACATGAATCTCATGGGCGGATTCTCGATGACGGGAGGTATGCCGCGACAAATTCCCGAACAAGAGATTGTTGCCGAGCTTCGCAAGCAATACGAAGTTGAACAAGTGAACCCGAATTCGCCGATCGATGTCCAGAAGTACGACTGCTTGTTGGTCGCGCAGCCGACATCGTTAGCCCCCAACCAATACGTCAATCTGCTCGCTGCAATCAAATCCGGTGTGCCGACGGCGATCTTTGAAGATCCTTTGCCTTGGTTCTTCCAGCAAGTGCCCGGAACAGGGATGCCCAAGCAAGCGCCTGGAGGCAACAGCCCCTTTGGCGGCGGTGGGGGAGGTCCGCAACCCAAGGGAAACGTCAAGGAACTGTGGGATCTACTGCAGATTGAATCGCAAGGAAAGTTTGGTCGAGCTGGTCTCTATGAACCGCAATTGGTGTGGCACGATTACAACCCATACCCAACTTTACGGGAAATGATTCCCAAAGAATGGGTTTTTGCATCCAATGAAGCGTCTATCGCCAATGATGGTATTAACAACGAAGACGATGTCTCGTCGCAACTGCGAGAAGTCCTGCTCCCAGTTCCCGGCATGATCAAACAGAAAGACCTCGCCGATCTCGAGTTTATTCCGCTGCTCAGCGCCAACGCTCAGATCTGCGGAACCATCGAATCGAGTGATTTCTTAGGCAATCAACGAGATCCTCGCTCGTTGGACTTTGCTCGTGGAGACGCATCCACCGAGCCGCTCGTCGTTGCTGCTCGAATTCGTGGCACATTGCCTCGAAACGAGAACGAGCCAATCCCACCGGTGGCCCCGGAAGCCAAAGACTCGGAGAAGAAACACACTGAAAATGAAATCGATGTGATTTACGTCACCGATATCGACCTTCTCGTTTCGGCGTTTCTGCAGATTCGAGCACGGCCCGATGACGACGAAACCGTCAAATGGCAAGTTGAGAATGTCACCTTCCTGCTGAACATTGTCGATAGCTTGGCTAAGGACGTCCGATACCTCAACATTCGCAAACGTAAAACTCGTTTCAGCACATTGAAACTGGTCGAGCAAGCCTCAGCGGTTGCCCGCGAAGATGCGGATAAGAAGATGAAGAAGATCAAAGAAGAGTACGACGAAGAAGTCGAATCTTTTGAGAAGAAACAAACAAAGATCATTGACGACCTGAAGAAGCAAAGCGAATCGGGTGACGGCACGGAGCGAATCAAGAACATCCAAATGACCGGATTGAAGATCGCTCAGGCCAGTCAAGAATTAGAGACGACCAAAAAACGTCTCCGGGCAACCGTCGATCGGGAATACGAATTGACTCAGCGAACCGCCGATCAAAAAGTTGTCAGTAAACAGAACTCGTACAAGTTGTGGGCGTTGCTAATTCCGCCAATCCCACCACTCTTCGTCGGCTTGATCGTCTGGGTTACTCGACGCCTCCGCGAACGCGAAGGCATCGCCAAGAGTCGCTTGCGTTAGCTGTTCGAGTTCTGTGAAAACAGACGCCGGCAAACCCTCAGTTTTTAGTTGTACAAGACACAATCCCCTAGTGGTTAATAAGTCGTCTATCCGACGCGGGAGTTTCAAGCATGAGCGAGGGAATCAAAACCGTCGTTTACGTGGGTCTAGCATTGTTCGTCGCACTAATTGCATACGTCAGCCGACCCCAAACTGGTGGCTTTCGAGTGTCAGACGCGATCGACAAACCGCTTTGTCCAGATTTTACGGACGCGTCAGTCGCGACTTCGCTGACTGTGGTTACTCCAAATAACACCATGAATTTGGTCGAAGAGTTTACCGTGTCGAAGAACTCGACGTCCGGCGTTTGGACGATCCCCTCCAAAGAGGATTATCCTGCGGACGCTGTGGATCGTTTACGAGATTCGACAGTTGGATTTCTATCGACGAATTGCAAAATTCTGGACGTCTTTGATCCCGACAAGATTGTTAAGAAAGAAGACGCCACCGATGAAGAAAAAGCGGATCCACACAAAGCCTACGGCGTGAAAGAGCCTAGCTTGGACCAAGGCGGCGACCAAGAAGGTACGGGAACACTCGTCCGCATCAACGACGACCAAGGCAAGGCCCTCGTGAATGTCGTGATCGGTAAGGAAGTCAAGGATCAGCGGGGCCAACGATACGTCCGCAATATTGGCTCCGATTTCGTTTACGCCGTCGAGGTCGACCTGAGCAAGATCTCCGACGAATTCTCCGACTGGATTGAAGACGATCTGCTCAAGATGAACGCCGCTGACTTGGAAGAGGTTACGATCAAGGACTACACGTTCCTGGTCGTGGGCAATCAACCGCAATACGATCCGCGCATGGAAGTGACGGTGAATTGGAATCAAACCGATAGCAAGTGGGAACTCGGCGAAATGCTCGAGTACCGTCGAACGGGCTCGGAAAATACGGGTATGCTTCCTGGCGAAGAACTCAATGTCGAAAACCTCAACGCACTTAAAACCGCCCTCGGCGACCTCAAGATTGTCGATGTAAAACGCAAGCCGGATGATCTTGGTGCCGACCTCAAACTAATGGGGGAAGGCAAGCAATTTGAGAAAATGCGGACGCAAGCCAGCTTCCGCTCGCTCGAAGAACGAGGTTTCTACTTGGTGGAAATAAATCGTGGATCGCCCGAACTGATCTCGGCGAACGGCGAAGTGATTGTCGGGCTGAAAGGCGGAATCGAGTACGTTCTGCGATTCGGCAACAATGTTGCCAATCTAACCAGCGGGGAAGATGGTCTGAGCCGATACCTGTTCGTCCGCGCTCGCTTCAATCCCGATCGCCTGCCAGCTCCAACTCCTATCCCTATTCCCCCACGACCCGCAGGACTGGACGCAGCTCCCGAACCCAAACCCGAACCCGAAACAACTACTCCCGAAACGCCAGCTGCTCCCGAAACGCCAGCTGCTCCCGAAACGCCAGCTGCTCCCGAAACGCCAGCTGCTCCCGAAACGCCAGCT
>JBLHLE010000108.1:0-11166 GCA_047620805.1 Pirellulaceae bacterium | reverse complement strand
CCCCAACGAAGGTGGAGTCACAAAACTCATCGGAGGCGGCGCTGTCGCACTCACGGACTTGAAAGCTCAAACACTTGAGGTCGATGCCACTGGCGCCATTACTGACACTACGGGTGCCAGTATCGCTGTCACAGATGCCGCTACCTTCAAGTCCGGGTCCACGATTACACTCGCTGACCAAGGAACGGACGTACTGACGGTTGGCGGCGATGCGAAATTCGATACTTCTGCCAACAACACGGGCATCGACGTGGGCGTCAACACCGGAACTGGACTTGCCAGCGGCGCTACAGCCGAATTTAAGACTCTGAATTTCGACTCAAACACGGCAGGAGACACGTCCGATGCTGGCGCCGTGCGCATTGCAGAAACTAATGCGATGAATTTGACCGGCACAAGTGAAGGTGGCGACACGGACCTCACCAGCGAAGGTGATGCAGTTGAGCTCAGCACACTCAATTCCAAAACACTCGATGTCAGCGCGGACGGTGCGATCAGCCAAACAGGTGCAGTGAAGGTTCTCGAAGAGGCGGCGTTTGTGACAACGCATGACACCGACGGCACGGGAACGATCACTCTCGCTGATGCAACCAACGAATTCGGCAGCCTAACAGCCGAAACTCTCAACAAATTAGGACTAGCTGCCGTCAAATCAGATATCGAAATTAACGAAGGCGACGTCGCGACGAACGGTACCATTATCGACAAGCTCACGACGAACGGCGACGCGAAAATCGACGCAGTTGGCGATATTACCGATTCCACCGGCGCCATGATCAACGTCGGCGGCGACAGCTTTTTCATCTCCGACGGCAGCATTACTTTGGCAAATGAAGCCACGGACGTGCTGGCAGTCACCGGTGAGGCGAAGTTCGACACGACCGCAGGCAAAGGCGCGATCGACGTAGGCGTAGACGGTGCTGGTGCCAAATCCGCCGCGACTGTCAATTTCGGGACGCTCAACTTCGACTCCAATGATGGCGACACCTCAAAGGCGGGGCAAGTCCGGATCGCCGAAGACAGTGCCATGAAATTGACCGGTACCAGCGAAGGCGGAACCACCGAACTTTCCGGGGCCGACACGGTCGAACTCGCGAACCTAAAAGCTCAGTCGTTAGACGTCGATGCAGTTGGCGCCATCACGAACTCGGATGGCGCAGATATCGAGATCGCGAAATTCGCGACTTTCGAGTCTGATTCCACGATAACACTTGCCAATCATGCTACCGACAAACTAAACGTCGGTGGTCAAGCATCATTCGACACCACAACTGGCCAAGGCGCCATTGCTGTCGGCCAGACGGCGGGAGCCACGGTGACATTTGGAACGCTCAACTTCAATTCCGATGGAGATAACGATCCAACCACTTCGGGCCAGGTAAGCATCACCGAAGATGACGATATGAATCTGGCAGGGGCCAGTGAAGGCGGAACGGTAGAACTGGAAACCAGTGCCCAAGCGCACCTCAATACCTTAACCGCAAATACAGTCGAAGTAATTGCAGACGACTTGATCGACCAAGATGGTTCGCTAACGGTCGCAAAAGCCGATAGTGCAACATTCGCGCTCGCCGCCACTGGCGGTAGTGTAAACCTAGCCAGAAATACTACTAACACTACCCTGATGGATAACGACATCAACGGCGATACTACGTTCACAAACGTCAATGAGGACTTGCGGTTCCGAAATACGAATGTAGACGCGGTCGTTCCCACACTTCCTGCAACGCTGGACAATCTTGAGCTTTGGTTCACGAAAGCGGACATCGACGTTTCCGGCTTGGTCATTACTATCAACGAAGATCTGACACTCGTTTCTGAAGACGGTGGTACTGATCCCGGAAGCATCTCTACCGGTACCGGTGCGACGAATATCAACGTCCTTCGTGACGCGATGTTGATCGCGGACGATGCGATAAGTTTTGCAACCGCTGCAACGGACAAGCTTTCTGTCACAAGACACTCCACGTTCCACTCTTTGAACGACATGTCGATCACCGTGGGTACTGGCAACATCGCAAATGTTGCTCTGGCGCAGATTTCGTTCGATAGTGATGGTGCCGTAAGCATCGCGTCCAATACGTCGGTCACGATCGTCCAAGGTGACCGACCCGCACCCGATGGCACAGATGTGGACAATCCTTCCAGTGGAACCGACTACGACAACCAAGCCGGAACTCTAACTCTGGCTACCAACGGCAGCATCGATAGTAAGGCAATCAATTTTGACGCGACTTCACAAGATCCAGTCGTAAATGTGACCAACAACGCCTCGCTTACCGCTGGCGGCACTATCGCTCTCGGCGATGTGGTAGGAGATTCCGTGAACTTCGGAACCCTCACGTACAAAGCGGGAGGCAATGTTACGATCACCGAAAATAGCGGAATGGTGTTGACCGGAACCAGCAGTGGCGCGGTGACGAAACTTACGAGCGACGGCGGTGACATTACAGACGAAATTGGTGCTGACATTAACGCTACAGGTGCCGCGACTTTCACTGCCACAGGCAAGATAGAATTGGCTGACGACGCTACCGACAAACTGACCGTCGGCGGTCATGCATCGTTTTCTTCCAGTGGCGGCGGATTGATCGATGTCGGCACAGGTGGAATAGCCAAATTTGACAGTATTTCGTTCTCCACCTCAAACAATGTCTCGGTGACTGAGAGCGATGACATGAATCTAGGAGATCCCAATAGCGGTGCCGAGGTCAGTCTCGAAAGCAGCGGTGGCAGCATTACATTGGATTCGTTAACGGCTACAAAGCTAGACGTAGATGCAAAAGCAGGTGGGATAACTGATGCAGCGGAGGCAAAAATAGTCGTCTCCGGCAACGCGACTTTTACGGCCACAGATAACATCACATTGGCGAATGAATCGAAGGATGTGCTAACGGTTACCGGTGACGCCCTGTTCGCTACTGGCAGTAATAAGAACATCGAGATTGGTACTGCAGACCCTGACAACCATGTCGCGTTTGGAACGACCAGCGTAACTGACGCCGACCTTGACGCGGACGCCAATAATGTCACGATCTCTGAAGACGACGATACGGATTTGAAAGAAATCAATATTGCAGGAACGTTATCGGTGACGTCTGAAAGTGGTCGCATCTTGCAAGTAGATGGAACAACTGTAACGGCCGATACGGGCTCCATGACAGCTGCGGGTTCGATTCACCTCAACAACACGAAGTTCACTAACTTCAGCGCGACAGCTGGAGCGGGCGACCCGCTGGCGGATTTCCCGCTTAACGCGAATACCAAAGACGCACTCAATAATTTAGTGGACGACGACCCTAGCACGGAACCAAAAGTTAAATTTGACACCGTGGCCAACGCTAAAACGCCTGAACTGACGGTGCTGGAAACAATTAAGCAAGCGCACGGTGGTGGTGCCGCTGGTGACGCCGCCGTTGCTGCTTACGTGGATGCGCCAACGGGAAATTTCGCCATCGCGATTAAGAATACGGGCGATCTGACAGTCACGAATCTGACGGGAACCGGCGGTAATATCTACGTCGAAACGCTCGTTGACATTAGCAAGATTACCGACACAGGTAAGTTGGAAATAACTGGCGATGTCAAGGCAACCGCAACTACGGCGGAGAGAATTCAGATGGTCGCTGCCGGCGCACTCACAAATACAGGGAAGATCGAGTGGACGAATGGCGCTGATAGCGTCATTGCCAATACAGCCCTGTTGAATGGTCAAGCCTTTAATGCCAATACTCCGGGCTCTTTCATTCCCTTATTGTTAGGCACTCAACAAATCGTTAATAAGGATCAAATAGAACAAGTGGTATTCGTCGAATTTGGTTCGATGGACGAAAAGGGTTTCAACGATGTAATAGTCGTGTATGCGTATGGAAAAATAGAAGCGACTGCAACAACAATTGTGCCTGACGATGCCAACGGCACGGTAACGACAACACGAAGCGTTGACTTAGCCGGCTGGGAAACATTCCTCGAGAGCAATTTTGACAATCATCCAAAGCTGGCAACCGCTGCGATAATCCTGCGCCAACCCCAGGTCCAACTGTTCCAGGCTGGTGGAACGGTGGCTTTGTCGGCAAAGTTAGACAACGCCTTCCTTGTTATCACGGATGTGATACCTTTAGCTCCTATCATGGTTGAATCGGATCGCCCCGATCCAATCGAAATCCCGGTTGATGAGGTCGTGATCGACGACCCAATCAACAACCCGACAACCATACAGGAATTTGATGAAACTCGCGCGTTCGTGATCCCGGAACTAGAACCTGAATTCGTCGTCTTCAAACTAACGGAAGACGGCGACATTCTCGTGGAGAACGGCGAGAAGGTTCAGTGGAAGCAAAAAAAGGAACCAACTCAAGATAACATCGACGACGTCATCAAAGACTTCAAGATGAATGCGGAAGACGGCCTGTACTCGATTCACATCACCTACAAATCGGGCGATGTTAAGGAAATTCAGTTTAGAGTTAGCTCGGATGACGCGGACGAAGCTGCATTCATTCCCCGCATCTACGAGCTCCCAACAGCTCAACTCGCCGTGGGTGACAACACTAACTCCGACGACCAAGCCAATGAAGTCTGGCAACAGTGGTGGCTCGACCAGAACCCAGATCAAGTCCTGCCCGTCGAACTATCTGTTGTACCGGCAGCAGATGATATCGCTGCCACTAACAACATTGCGACTACGGAATCCCATCTCGTTGACGAGACTGTTCGCGAACCGGAAAACGATTCCAGCGAGAAATCGGGAGAGAAAACGACTGCACGCCAAGCTGCGATGCTGGGGTTACTGGCACCCGTTATGTGGCTTTTCGGCCGTTCTAGAAAGACGGAGTCGAAAACGACCGAATCGAGTGAGGCGTCGGAGTCGACAGCACATTCGGCGGAATCCGCAGACCCTGCAGTCTCGTTGTCATTCTCCCGACGGGCTCGGCGACAACGGGCTCAGAAGCGCGACGCTTCCTAAGCATCACCACAATCTCATATGAAATGCGAGACACGCGACATGTAAATGTGCGTGTCTCGCCCTTTTTCTTGCTTGAATCGCCAGTATCTACTTTCATTCTTTCCGCGAAATGGAACAATACGCTAAGACTCGGAAAACAGCGACATTCGCTACACTCGTCAACTCAATCGAAGATGCAATTTGCTCCGTGGCAATAGTCGATGAAAGACGAGGACCACCGAATTTTCTAGACAATGCGAAGCGAGGACACCATGGACAAGTGCCAAGGTTGTGGACTGGAATTAACCGAGGAAGTGATTGCGCTGCAGAAGTGCCCACTTTGCGGACACAACCTCGCGAGCGACCAAGTCGCCTCGCCACAACCTCAACAACCAGTGGTCTCGCGGCCCGCACAAGTCCCTGCGCCCTCCAATGCAAATGCGCCCTCCAAGGCAAATTGGCCTTCCAATGCGGATGTCCCGCCCAAAAGCGGAGGACCAATTGATAATAGCGATACCGCTGGCCCGCTGGGAACTTTGGACGTCGGACAGCTCTCTGCTGGCGGCTCCGATTCACCATTTTCATACGACGAAAGCAACGCAGCAAACGACGAACGCAACGCAGCAAACGACACTGCGAGCCCAAATCAAACATTGGACCCATCCAGCTTCAGCAACTCGCCAAAACCCGTATCCGCGTCGACAATCCACAGCACTTCAAATTCCACTCATTCCACTCATTCCCCCGATTCCGATTCCGATTCCGGCGAATCCGCCGCTATCGCGCCAATTGAGTTACCGCCCGACGAGCCAAGTGAATTGCCGCAACTAGCGGGCGTCGAAAATGGTGACCCCGCCAAGACAATCGCGCCCGTGGACACTCATATCGACTTGGGCGATTCCCCAAACGTCGAACAAACGTTGGTGAGTCAGCCAACGGCGGAAACAAGCACCATCGTGGAAGGTGAAGATTCGGGTGCCGCCGGCGGAAATAAGAAAGCCAAGAGCGACACCGTTTCCTACGACGCCAAGAACCTACCGCGTGACCTTCGCCAAGTGCGCTCCGCAGACTCTGACTCCGAAGTCAAGAATATGTGGAAGACATTCAACAATTCGAAGATTTCGCCGAAGATGTCGATCAAGGTCGATAACCAGGTTCAAATGGTTAAGGATGGACTAGCAATCCACCGCAGAACCGTCCGCACGCCGGAAGATCCCGATGCAGAAGAGGCGGATTATCAACTGCTCCGCTTTGTCGGCGAAGGCGGAATGGGCACGGTATACGAAGCCAAGCAAGGTTCGGTGCAGCGTCGTGTCGCGGTCAAGACATTGAAGCCCGAACTGGCGAAGAAACGCGACAATCGAGAGAAGTTTCTTTACGAAGCTCACATTACCGGCGACCTCGATCATCCGAACATCGTCCCAATTCACGAGCTCGGCGCCAGCGACGATGGAACGCTGTTCTATTCGATGAAACTCGTCACGGGAAAACCGTGGGAACATGAGATTCGCACCAAGTCGCGCAAAGAAAATATCGAAATTCTGATGAAGGTCGCGGACGCCGTCTCGTTCGCACACTCGCGGGAAATCATTCACCGCGATTTGAAGCCTGAAAATATTATGCTCGGGCAATTCGGTGAAGTGTTGGTGATGGACTGGGGTTTAGCGATTCATCTCAAGAACAAGGAAGTTTTGACTTTGGGCGGGACGCCCGCCTATATGGCACCGGAGATGGCGCGACATCAAATCAGCAAGATCGGCATTGAAAGCGACATCTATCTGCTTGGTGCGATGCTCTACGAATCGATCTCTGGCTATCCGCCACACCCTGGTCGTACGATTACCGAATGTGTCTCCGCCGCTGCCCAAAACCAAATCATTGAATACGACGGTAACGACGACGAGCTGTTCTCGGTCGCAATGCGCGCCATGGACTCGGAACCCTCGCGCAGATATAAATCCGTCGTCAGCATGCAAAATGCGATTCGAGACTACGAGTCGCATGCCGAGAGTATCAACTTGTCTACGCGTGCCAAGTCGGACTTGGAAGAAGCCCAAGGTTCTCAGGATTACAACGCATTCGCGCGAGCGCTTTTTGGTTACCGCGACGCGGTAGAACTGTGGCCGGAAAACTTGGCAGGTGGTCGCGGACTGGTCGAAGCGAGACTTGCCTACGCAACTCAAGCCTACAACAACAAGGACTATGACCTCGGTCTGTCGCTGCTCGATGCTCGCAACGCAGACGAAGCAGCCCTCGCTGCAAAACTAAAAAAGGGCAAGGCGGATCAAGACACCCGCGAACGCCGTTTCAAAGTCGCCCGCACCTCGGCCGTCGGATTTTTGTTGACAGCTTTTGCGATCGCTCTCGGAGCGTTTTTGTATACTCAAAAGCTTCGAAACAGCGAGGCACAGCTGACTACGAATCTAGCCGCGCAGGTAACAGCGACACAGGACGCTCTCGAAAAAGCCGTCGACGAGGAACAAAAAGCCATCAACGCTGCGAAAGCTGCCGATACTGCAAAAATCGCCGCGGAAAAAAGTGAAAAGGTTGCCGTGGATGCACTCGAGAAATCGGAAGTGCTTACCAAAAGCCTGACGGAAACTAATGATGCGTTGAGTGAAACAACTGTAGAACTAGAGATGAAGACTAAAACTGCTATCGACGCTAAGGCCGATGCGGAGAAAGCGAAAGTAGCTGCGGAGAAAGCGAAAGTAGCTGCGGAGATAAGCGCAGAAGAAGCCATTAAACAAACTCTGCGCGCCCAGGGCTTGCTGAAGAACTCGATCTTCGGAGCATTTCAAGCCAAACTGAGTCTCGCCTATGCTCAAATCGAAGACGCTAAGATTGAACGCGCTCTAACACTCCTGACAGAAGCCAAGGAACTCGACACCGAAGATCTCGACCTCGGCGACAACCTCCTAAACTGGGCGTGGTATCGACTCAATTTACTCTGTCACGACGACGTACCAGCTCAACTGGCGTCCTCCCCAGTGATCAAGACTGGCGTCTCCGCGGACGGAGAACTGACAGCATTTGCTACCGAGTCTGGCCAGTTATTTGTTTATGATACCGCAGCTATCGGCACGGCGGATGCCAAGCCACTGAACCAGCCCTGGAACGCTCCAGAAAGCGCTCAAATCCACGACCTCGCGGTCGCACCCGATGGCGAATTCGTCGTATTCTGTTCCAACGCACCCAACGCTACCGTCGTGGTTTGGAACCGAGCTAACGGACGTTACGCGGCCACCGATGCTCACGCTGGCGAAGCGGTCGGCGCCGTCGCCGTCTCACCGAGATCGCAAATCATTGCCACAGGTGGTAATAAAGGAATCACAAACCTCTGGGCCTATGCCAATGGTCAGCTGAGCGGAACACCAACGAAACTGCCCGCGAAGTACTACATCAAGTCGCTGGATTTTTCAGCCGATGGAAAACACCTAACTGCCTCTGCTTCGCGTGGATCTTTCTGGCGCAGCAATGTTTGGGATCTGACGACGAACAAACTTATCGCACAGTACACGAATGTGCGGCAGCTGAGCAATTCCGTTCTTTTGCCCGGCAGCCAATTCGTTGCCGCAGGTCAAGTAAACGGCGATTTTTTGATCTGGGAGATGTCTCAATATCCACCCCGCGAGTTGGGAGATATGGATCCGCCGAGTACAACCGGTTTCGTCGAATTGAAGGCTCTCCATAGCAAGGAAATTCGAGACTTGTCTCTCGAGTCCACCGATCGCCGACTGCTCACCAGCGGAGGCGATGGCGCGCTCAAAATGTGGACTCTCCCCACTAATGCCACGACACTAGAGCAGTGGCGACAAATAAAACCAGAACAAACATTTCGCGGGCATGCAATGGAAGTCGTTTCGGCAGACTTTGCTCCCACAAACAAAATCATCTCGGGAAGTTTCGACAAGTCTACACGCGTGTGGGATCTATCAACGTACCGCGAAGAAATCCCGCTGGCTGTCGAAGACGGCGTGTCACTGACTCACACTGTGCAGATCGCCGACGACCGAGTGGTGGCAATCGACGAACAGGGCGTTGTCCATTTCCTCGATACGAACACGACCAAGAATCTTGGGAACCTAAGCATTGGACATGCGGAAGACGCCGAAATTCGCGGTCTCTACCATGCAAAAACAAATCAAGTCATCACCTCCGGGACGGATGGTACGACCTGCGTCTGGGATGCCGCAACTGGCTTACAGCGTTTCCGTTTGACGAAAACTGGACGCTCTCCAGCCATTGCCGTTACTTCTGGCAATGCCGGGGCACCCTTGCTAATTACGGCCGGAGACGAATCGGTACCCAATCAAATATGGGATCTGGACAATAATCTGAAGCGTGTTGGGGAGATTGCCACCGATTCGATTTTCGGCCGAGAACTCACTCCAGAAATCAGATCGATTTTGGACTTTGCGGTATCCTCCGACGACCGGTACCTTCTTGTTGCCAGTCCGGCACGGCAAGTCGCAGTCTGGGATCTGACACAAAACAAGCAGGCTTGGCGTGGCGATTTGTACTCGACCAACGCGCTGACGACGGCGACAGCTATTTCCGAAGTGCTGGTTTCACCAGACGGTAAATCCGCCTACGCCATTGGCAACAACGGAGTTATCCTCGCCTGGCCAATGGATTCGGACAAAGAAGACGTGCTGCACCTGAAACTACAAAACCCCGCGGTCCTAGCCAATGCGCAAAATGGCGCTGACAAATCTAGTATCGGCAATGCAAACTTAGACTTCGTAACAACGTCAAACGGACAACATCAACTTCTCGCGTCCTGGACGATGAACAAATCGTTGACGGAAGCCAACAAACAACCTGAATCCGTGTTAGCGATCTGGGGTGACGCCAACTCGCTCGAATCAACTAAGTCGATACGAGTTGCTTTCGAAGTCGTTGACACTACTGCTTTTGCCCCAGGCAAAATTGGACTTGTCGACGCCAAGGGTCGCGTATTCATTTGGGATTTTGAACAGAACGGTGCTCCGCAAACAGCCAACCAATCGTTCAGTGAACTCGTTGCTGGCAACGTCGAGATTGGCGTTCGAAGTTTCTCGTTTGACTCCAAACACATTCTCAGCGTCGGGCCCAAAAGCGCAATTCTATTCGATCTGGCAAACCAAGACACAACACGTTTTGGTCGAGTCGCAGCCTGCAATAACGTGAGCTTCGACGACCAATTTAAAACTATGATGAGTCGTCACATCGATGGCTCCGCCTGGATCTGGGACATGAGTCAGGCATTGGCAGCCCAAAGCCCCATGCCGTTATCGAAAATCAATGGTCCGCACCTTTCCACCCACATCTCTCCCGACGGAAAACGGCTGCTCTCGATCTCGCAGAAGCCGACTGAGCCACCAAAACTCTGGTTGTGGGCGCGGGATCAACAGAATCCCAAAGAACTCGCCACGAATGTAGTCGCCACTGCTTGGTCTCCCGACGGGGGAGTCATTGCGATGGCGAAGGCAAACAATTCTCTCACGATTATCGATGCTGTGACGCTTGATGTGATTGGAACGTCAACGAAACCGCTCCCCAGCAAAGCCTCGAAAATAAGAGTTGCTCCGGGGGCAGAGTATTTCGCCACGCTGATGGAAGACGGTACGATTTCGGTCATGTTCCAGACGGCCAACCGCATACAAAAGAAAGTCGAGGCTACCGCCGAACCGGATAACAAACCGGCCAAGGTGTGGAGTTCCTATATCGTAAAAGTACCGCCAGATACAATAACCGACTTCGCTATCTCGCCAATCGCGGCCGGTAGCCAACTTGTAACTGGCGACAACAATGGATCGATTACCGTCTGGCAAGTTTCCACCGACGATGACAGACCACGCGAACTGATGGCTCTGCAAGGTCACGGCGACACAAAGATTACTTCCGTGGAGTTCTCAGCCAACGGGCACACGATAGTTACGGGCGACGCCGAAGGAAATTCTATTGTTTGGCTTTCCGCCGGCTGGAGCAGTGCTGAGTAACAGAACCGAGTAGCCCCCGCTACTGACCAAGCGCTACTGACCAAGCGCTACTGACCAAGCGCTACTGACCAAACGCTACTGACCAAACGCTACTGATCAAACGCTACTGACTAGACTAGTCCTTAAATAAGTATTTGCGGAGCAGTGTTTGGGCAATTATTTTCGCGCATGCTGAATGACCGGGTGGGGCCGGGTGCGTTTTTCGGCGATTTGATTCTGTCATGGTTCTCTCAGGTT
>JBLHLE010000107.1:0-11282 GCA_047620805.1 Pirellulaceae bacterium | reverse complement strand
CACAAGTCCTCTCAACAAAGGAATTCTGGCGAATCCCACTACATCGTAATCGTTGAGGTCGCGTTGTTACAACCTGCGTCGGAGTGAAACGCCGACGCAAGTTAGCGTGCATCTTTGCATCAATCTGGGACGGCCCTCTACTGGCTAGTTCTGTGAAACTTCTCGCGAAGGGCCGGTCGTATCCCAGATGCAGGAAGTATTCGCAGATGACTGGTCGTTTTGCACAGGTGAGGTTCTGGATGCAGAAATCTGGTTCCCGCAGATAGTGGCACGCGGCGACGTGCTGGCCAGGGGCATCCCGGACGGTCCCGACGAGAACTTTGAAAGCTTTCGACACGCGATACTCGGCGCGGTCGCTTGTGCGGAGTCTTCAATTCGAGTGGTCACACCCTATTTTCTGCCGGATGCCGCTTTGATCACGGCCCTGAATGTCGCAGCTGTGCGAGGAATTGCCGTCGACATCGTGTTGCCTGGGAAAAACAATATCCCGCTAGTTCAATGGGCCTCTACTTCGTTGTTGTGGCAGTTCGTTGAACGAGGCTGTCGCGTCTGGATTTCTCCTCCGCCATTCGATCACGCTAAACTGTTGGTCGTGGATGACGTCATCTCGTTTGTTGGATCTTCAAATTGGGACCCACGCAGTCTGCGGCTGAACTTTGAGTTCAATTTGGAATGCTACGACCGATCGCTCGCGGCCAATCTCAGGGCCATCATTCGCGATCGGATACGTCGCGGCCGCCGTCTGTCTCTTGAGGAATTGGACGGGCGGTCTTTGGCAATTCGATTGCGTGATGGCATCGCGAGGCTTGCATCACCGTATCTTTAGCCCATGGCCTTTTCTCTATGTATCTGCGTTCGGTCCAAAACGGTCTTGCCGATTCTAGACTGTAAAGAGGTCTAATCCGTAACTCAGATCGATTTCCGCAAGATCAAGAAATCGACTCGCAGGTGATGTCCGTCCGGGCCGCCGCGTAGTTTCCTCAGTGTTAACGATCAGCGGTCCTTAGAGGGCTGCGCTCCATTATTCCTCCAAAGTTACCGGCGAATTGAACCCGTCCGGCTTGATTGTCAGGACCGAGCATTCGACCCGATCAATTACTTGCTCAGCAGTATTACCCATCAACGCGCCGACGACGCCTGTACGAGCGAGGGTTCCCATCACAACCAAGTCTATCTCCTGCTGTTTCGCCAACTCCGAAATAGCGTGTCCGGGGCCAATTTCGTCGCGGAGCAGATGCACGTTTTCAGTGCGGTGACTAAGTTTGTAGGGCGACAAGACATTGTCGAGCGCTACGGCCACCTCCGATTCCGCTTTGCGTTCGATTGCCTCAAACTCGCCGGGCTTTAACCTTGACTTAATTGTACCCGCTCCAAAAAGTTCCCAAGCGTGAACGACATGCAACTGGCCCTCCTCGTAATCAGCGATGGACATTCCCAACTCCATAATCATCTTGTTCATTCTGTCGTGCCCGAGGTCGTGAGGGGTAGCTTCGATCGCAGCCAGGACTCGGGCGAATCGGGGCGGCACGTCAGGTCGAACGAGCCAGACGGCACAAGGGCACTTGCGGAGCAAACGCATGCTCGTCGTACCGAAGAATCCGGTCCGTTGGCTATGCGCGCCTTTGGTCACTCTCATCACCAGATCGTGACCTGATCTCAAGACCTCGTGCATGATCTCGAAGGACGTTTTGCCGAAGAGAACTTTGGTCGTAACATCGAACCCCTGATCGCGTAGCGGCCCGGCGATTGCCTCCATATTACGGCGCTTGTCGTCCGCCAATACTTGCTGTGTGCGGTCGCAATCTGACATCGCCAGCCGCGCGATCCAAGAGAAATCGCGCACGACATCCACAATTTTCAATTTCGCGTGAGTATGCTCAGCGAGACGGACGGCCCATTCTAGTGCCGGATGATACTCCAAACAGGTATCCACCGCCACGAGGATGTTGTTGAATCGTTTCATGGAATTCTCTTTTTGAGGGTTTGACGGAAAGAAATCGAAGCGCTCGCCACTTAGCGTAGGGTACTGCTCCAAACTCATGTTACGGTGGCTCATTACCGACAAAGCCGTCGACGCAACAAAACGTGTCTGCCTGG
This sequence comes from Pirellulaceae bacterium, assembly GCA_047620805.1. Lineage (GTDB taxonomy): Bacteria > Planctomycetota > Planctomycetia > Pirellulales > Pirellulaceae > JBLHLE01. The sequence goes on along the minus strand of JBLHLE010000107.1, from coordinate 9,185 downwards.
GGTAAGTTATAGTTGAACGCAAAAGGTGTACCATTGTCGCACGAAAAAAGTCGGGGGAGTGAAGTTTTCATCTATCATGTGTCAAGACGCCACAACCAATCTGACATCGAAGAGCCGTACGATTGCCCTGTTGGGTCTTATCGCCGGACCACTTATCGCGGCCGCTACATATGCTTCGCTGCCGGGTGATTACCGCGATGCGTCTGGCGCGGTTGTAGAATTTCCTCTGGCGGGACGAGCCACACTCGCTGCCATGACTTGGATGGGGATTTGGTGGCTAACAGAAGCAATTCCCATCTATGCAACCGCACTGCTACCGCTGGCAGTGTTTCCTCTGCTCGGCGTAGCCAATATGAAGGCGACTTCAACGCCTTATGCCAACCCGCTCATCTTTCTCTTCATGGGTGGCTTTCTTTTGGCTTTGTCGATGCAAAAGTGGGGCCTGGGAAAACGTATCGCCCTGACGGTGTTAGGAATCGTTGGAACGCGGCCAGTGAACATGATCGCAGGGTTCATGTTTACCACTGCAGTCCTGAGTGCATTTGTATCCAATACAGCGACAGCGGCCATGATGATGCCAATCGCGGCAAGTGTGATACGGCTGGTGAAAATGCAGGGGGAACGGGCTAATAATTTTGCCGTCTGCCTGATGCTAGGAATCGCCTACTCGGCGTCGATAGGCGGAGTTGCAACTATTATCGGGTCTCCCCCGAACGTATTCCTGGTGAGCTATTTGAATGATTCGATTGCCGAGCCCTATCGAACCGAACTTAGCTTCTCCCGCTGGTTGCTGTTCGGTGTTCCACTGGCGATTGTCTTCTTGCCAATTGTTTTTGTGGTGCTAACTCGCGTGCTGTATCCGATCAAAGTTCAAACAATAGAAGGCGGTGATCAGTTGATTCGCGGTGAATTGGATTTGTTAGGTCCAATAAACCGCGGTGAGTGGGCGACGTTTATTGTCTTTATGGTTACAGCCACGCTTTGGATCATACGGCCAGTTCTTACGGGATTGACATTCGGTAGCAGCGCGACCTGGTTGCCGTTTGCGGGGCTCACCGATGCTGGCATTGCGATGCTGGCGGCATTGGTGCTGTTTGTCATTCCGGTCGATGCGAAATCCAGGCAATTTGTGCTCGATTGGAATACGGCCTTGAAGCTGCCGTGGGGTATTCTGATACTCTTTGGCGGCGGGCTGAGCTTAGCGGCGGCTGTCCAAGCAAACGGCGTGGCCGAGTTCTTGGGAAGTTATGCTAGATTTGTGAGCGGCATGCCACCAGTTGTTGTCGTTGTCTGCGTAGCTACGGGAATGATTTTTCTAACCGAGTTAACGTCCAATACCGCCACTTCAGCCACGCTCATTCCCGTCTTGGGTGCTGTCGCACCTGGTCTAGGGATACATCCCTATTTGTTAGTAGTCCCAGCGGCGATCGCTGCCAGTTGTGCCTTCATGTTGCCTGTCGCAACACCTCCTAACGCAATCGTCTTTGCCACGGGGACGGTTAATTTACAAGATATGGTCAGAGCTGGTCTGTGGCTCAACCTGATTGCCATCGCGCTGGTCACGCTTCTCACCATGTTGTTGATAAACCCGATTTTGGTTGGGTAGGCAGAGCCTAAATACTCTGCAAGTCAATCTTTGCAGAACTAGATACTCCTCATGCCCTCGGTCAATTAGACTAGTCCAAACAATTTAACTCTTTTGCAGGACGAGTTCGTGACATCCACCAGTAATTCACTCGTTGTTCTCATCGTGGATGACGATGCTGAATTGCGGTCGTACAACCAACGCTACCTCGAGAAGAAGGGGTACTCCGTTATCGCGGTCGACGACGGTGAGGGTGCGTTGGAGCAGGCCCACCGCCACCATATCGATGTTGCGGTTCTTGACCTCAGTTTACCGGGTATTTCGGGGCTGCAGGTCCTGCCACAACTCAAAGAATTGGCTCCAGACTGCGAAGTGGTGATGCTCACAGGCACTGGAGATATAGGGTCGGCAGTCCAGGCAATGAAGGATGGTGCTTTTGATTTTCTCGTCAAGCCAACTGTTTTTTCTGCTCTTGAAACAGCGGTGAAAAAGGCGGGAATGCACGCCAAGCTGCGTAAGGAAAATGAACAGCTACGCTTGGTCATCGAACGTAGAGAACCTCCTCCCCCGACAATCATCGGGAACTCTCCTCAACTGGCAGAAGTGCTCCGCCTGATTGCTCGAGTTGGTCCAACCGACAAGCCAGTTCTGATCCAGGGAGAGACCGGTACTGGGAAAGAACTTGTTGCTAGGGCTGTCCACAAAGCGAGCCCGGTGGCCCAGAAACCACTCGTAACGATCAATTGTGCAGCGTTGCCCGAGAACCTCTTGGAAAGCGAATTGTTCGGCCACGAAAAAGGGGCCTTCACCGGAGCGATTGAAACGAAACAAGGGCTATTTGAAGCGGCTGATGGTAGTAGTCTTTTCATGGATGAGATGGGGGAAATCCCCGGGCCCCTACAGGCAAAACTTCTCCGTGTGTTAGAAGATGGATCGTTTCGTCGTTTGGGCTCTGTGAAGGAACGTCGAGTGAAGGTGCGATTGATTGCAGCAACCAATCGGGACCTTGCGCAAGCCGTAAAGGACGGTACGTTTCGAGAGGACCTCTATTACCGAATCAATGTAATGTGTTTGGAACTGCCGCCTTTGCGAGAGCGAACGGGAGACATTCGGATGCTGGTTGAACATTTCCTCGGTTCCGATTGGAGCATCGACTCCGATGCTATGGAGGCTTTGGAATCCTGTCCCTGGCCTGGAAATATTCGGCAGCTCATGAACGTCCTCGAGCGAGCGAAGATCTTGGCCGAAGAGCAGGAAATTTATCTTGAAGATCTTCCACAGGAAATGCAGGACACCAAGCAGAAGCAAACCGTCGCTGATTCCGACGATATTAGTGAAGTTCAACGTGTTGTGGTTCGCAGAATATTGGCCGAAGAAAACGGCAATAAGTCTCAAACAGCTCGCCGGTTGGGCATTAATCGCCGGACGCTCTATCGGCTCCTCGATAAATATGGCGAATTAGAAGACTGATCCGCACACTTGTGTCAATCTGGCACAATCAGTCCTGCTAGTACCGGGATCTTTCTCCGATCCTTATTTTGACTTCTAAGCTAAATCTGGTTCACTTATTCACTAGTTGAGGATTCCGTGGCCGTTTGGCATTCCACATGCTCCTATGGGATACGGACTTGTATTTCAGTAACGCAGGAAAGCAAGATGAATGTAGTAGAAGTCCCCCTTACAAAACAGGGCGTCGATCGTCGCAAGAAAGAGATTCAGGATAGATGGTCCAAGAGCGAACGAGTCCGACGACGACAGCAGGGAGATCAACGCCGTGCTGAACTATTCTCCATGATTCTTGGGACCAAACCAGCGATCGAATTTAGCAAAGCTGGTTAAGCAGACATGTCCTGTAATCACTCGGAATAAAGGATAATGTATGACGATTATTGTGCCATTCGGTGCTGCTGACCAAATCAAGCATATTGCGCATGAACGGCTAACACTTAACTGTCCGTATGCTCGTATTTTTCGTGACGTTGCTATTACCCCTAACGATGGAGTGTTGGTCCTTGAAGGACGCGTTCCAAGTTTCTATTTGAAACAAATACTGCAAACGCTGCTGAAAGATATTGACGGCGTCGTACGCATCGATAATCAGGTTGATGTCGTGAGTTCGACCGGTTGAGCAGTACACGTTGATCAATCGGACAGAAGGCCCTTGGAAACGTGACGTCGCAGATACACTGGCTTCACCAATAACATTGACAAAATAAACGGTCCCTAACCCTGGAGTAAACAGACCATGACCACTATTAACGACAAGTCAGGAACAGCAATCTCAGACGACGCGTCTGTTGCCGCCACCAGTACAACCGCAACCTGCCAATCCGCCGATGGCTGCCAAGAGGCGGTTCGTTCCCTTGCCTATAGCAAATGGGAAGCGGCGGAGTGTCCAACTGGAGACGGGGTCGATTTCTGGCTCGAGGCCGAGCAGGAAGTCGACGTTAATCCGAATGGCCCCGCTCCACGGTAGATAACCTCGTCGACGTCGTGAGTTCGACGTACATGAGAATCACGCATCACTATCGAGGAACAGCATGTCGATAACCGCAAATGCTTCCTTCAGTCGAATGTCCATCGACGATACCGCAACGAGTTGGATGATTCTCAAGGAGATACGCCATCGACTCCAGGCTAGTTCGTTTTGTGCCATCAGAGAACTTCACTGTGAATTTCAGGACGGAGTAGCCATTCTTCACGGTCGAGTTCCGACGATTCACACACGGCAAGTTGCACGGGCGGTTGTTCGAAGTGTCGATGGTGTTCGACGATTGGACGATTGCATTCGCGTTGACTGGTTGAATTAGCAACCCTAGCGATTTTGTGTCGTTGGAGCTGGGTGACCAGTCACCGGATAACCTCCTGTAAACGCCGCAGCTGGTTTTTGCCAGACGCGATCCTGATTTCTAAATTAGGCCTACGCATCGGCGGATCTCCGACATCAGGTCTGAGGTCATCACCGGCTTGGTGTACCAGCGAAATACTGTGGATCGTGAACCGAGGTCCAGCTCCTCCGGATTCTTACGTGACACGACCGCCATCGGCACTACAGGGAGCGTTGAGTCCTGTCGTGTTAGTAGTCGTTGTCCCCAATCATCGCCTGTATCTGGGTCGACGAACAAGACGCGAGTAGACATTGGGTATTCCTCTTAATGGAGATTCCAAAGATACAGCGAACGCCGTGCCAGTCCTCGATGATGTGAATCTAGCTGCTGCTGCGCCCTAGTGGCAGGCTAATGATGAATTCAGCACCATCCGAGCAATCCCCCACGCGAATTTCGCCACCGTGGGCTTCAACAATCCGCTTGGCGATGACCATGCCCAGACCTGTTCCTTTGGATTTCGTCGTAAAGAAGGGCTGAAATACGTTCGACCGCTGCTCTGCGTTGAGTCCAGAGCCATTATCGCGGACAGAGACGTTGAGTGTCCCGTCGTTGTTCTCACAATGCACGTAAACAGACGGGCAATCTCCGCAGGCTGCAAGCGAGTTCTCAAAGAGGTTGCGGAACACCTGTCCAATGCGAAATGCGTCAATGTGACAATCGAGATCCAGTTCGCCGATTTCTTCATCAAGACAAGCATTGCTGACGTTCTTTGTTGCGGTTACGTCAGTCCACGCCATTCTCCAAACGGTCTGCAGCGACTGCCGATCTCTGTCAAGATTGAGCGGAGCTGCAAACTCTCGCAGCTCATCGAGCAAATGCTCCAGGCCTTGTTCCGCAGATTGGATACGCGTGACCTCCTCAAGAGCTTCCTCATTATCGCTAACGATCTCCTGCAGAAACTCGACTGCACTACAAATCCGTTGAAGGAAGTTGCGGCTTTCGTGTGCCATCGAAGTTACAATTTGCCCAATGGCGGCGAGCCGCTCCGCTTGGAGTGCCCGTAGCTCGGATTTGCGAACTCGTATGATTCGAGCAAGCGATGCCCGCAAGGCAACCGGATTGATCGGCTTGATGATGTAATCATCAGCACCATCACGAAGAGCTGCGATACTGCTTTCCATATCCGCATAGCCGGTGATAATGATGATCGCTGATTGGGGTGCCCTCTCAGTGAGATCTGGCAAGAGTTTTTCTGCCGTGCCGTCGGGAAGTTTTCTGTCGAGAAGAATGGCGAAGTATTCAGACCACTCTCTTGGTACCAACATCTCGGCGACACTGTGTGCGATGTCAACATCGTACCCGTCGAGACGAAGAATTCGGCGGAGACTCGTGCAAGCGTCCGGATCGTCATCAACAATCAGAATTTTTGAACTCTTGGGCATGGTCATCAATACATTCACCTTCGCAGATCGGCAGCGACAAACAGAGCAGTCTATTTTGGATGTCGCATGGATCTTGCGATCGTATCCAATACAGAGTCGATATCAAGCGGCTTGTTGAAGCATGCTGTGGCAGAAAGCTCCATCCCCTGCCGCATTGATTCCGACATTTCCGAGTATCCAGACATCTGAAGAATCAATGCCGTCCGGTTAGTCTGTTTGAACATCTGCAGCAACTCAAGCCCGTTGGTATCCCCCAACCTCATATCTAGCAGGACGACGGACCGTGGTTGTTTCTTGAAGGCCGCAAGGGCTTGAGCAGGCGAATCCGCCGTCTCTACAGTGCATCCCTTGGCTTTGAGTATTCTACTGAGCGATTCACAGAAATCGGTGTCATCATCTACGATCAGAACCGGCCGTGTACTCAATGCATTGGCAAGCAGCTCACAAGTCTCCGCTGGGTCAAGTGGCTTGGTTAGAACGTCCACCGCCCCTTCCTCGCGTGCTTCGTCCACCAAACTGGAAAACGCGGTCATGAACACGACAAACGCATTCGGACACATCACGCGAATTTGGCGATACGCTTCAACGCCGTCGATACCAGGCATCTTGATGTCCATGAGAATACCATCGGGAGGCCATTCTCGTGATCGGTCGATCGCTTCTTCACCGCTGTGTGCAATTTGGACATCGTATCCGTTTATCCTCAGGATTCGCCGAAGTCCACGTGCCATATCTGGCTCGTCATCGACGACGAGTATCCGACTTGTCGTTGTCATCGATTTTCTCTCTCGTGCCTTGCTGTAGGAAGAGTAAGCGTAAACGTCGATCCTCGCCCGAGTTCACTTGACACTTCAATTGTTCCATCGTTTTGCTCGGCATACCGACGGCAAAGCGGCAGGCCCAGGCCGATTCCTTTAGCCCGCTTAGTATACAAAGGCTCAAAAATCTTATCCAATTCCTGCGGGTCAATTCCGGTGCCCGTATCCATCACTTCCGTAATGACATGGTCGGGCATTTCTAGGCAACGCAGGGTCAACGAGCCCCCTTCTGGCATTGCTTGAATGGCATTCTGAATCAGATTGGCCAACAGTCGTTCAAGTTGTCCTCGGTCAGCGTTAACGTGAATTGCCGATGGATCAGGAAGGGTCACCGTAACGGGACTCGGAATTCTGACCATCTGCAAAGCAGCGTCAATCGCTTCATCCAATGGAAAGAGGCTTCGCTCGGAAATGGGACCGCGAGCATAGTCTAATAGCTCACTGATAATTCTCTCTGAATTATTGAGGCCTCGTGAAATCTCGTCGAGTGCCTCTTTAACGTCTTCGTCTTCGTTGTTTTGAATTTGCTGTAGGAAATAGACGCCATTTCTTATCACACCGAGTGGATTACGAATCTCATGGGCCACACCGCCTGCGAGTTGTCCCAGTGTGGCCAATTTTTCGTTGCGTACGAGTTGTTCTTGAGCTTCCCTGAGTTGCTGTGTTCGTAGTTCGACACGGCGCTCCAGTTCTTCATTGAGACGGGCAAGATCCCCCTGCGTCTTCTTCAGTTCAGTAACATCGAGGACAATAGCCACATAGCAGGACCTGCCCTGAAACCGAGCTGACTGTAAGTGAATTCTCACATCATAGCGACTGCCATCTTTGCGGCGGTGAACAGTCTCAAAGATAAGCTGTTCTTCCTTCCCTGTGTTAAGCGGAACGACTAATTCGGCGAATAACTCCTTTGTGAATTCCGGTTTAATATCGACGGGCGTAAGATCTCGAAGTTCTTTCATGGAATAACCGAGATTCTCACGGGCTCCACGATTCACCTGAACAAACTTTAGCGTTTCGAAATCGAATATAAAGATTTCGTTGAGAGAATCTTCGACAATACGCCCAAGGCTTCGCTCAATCTCTTCAGAACGATGACGCTCAGTCAAATCGCGTACGAATCCCGTGAACACTCGCTTGTTCGTGAGCTGAACTTCGCTCACCGACAATTCCAACGGGAAGATAGTTCCGTCTTTTCGCCTTCCAGTCACTTCGCGGCCGCTGCCGATGATTTTCTTCTCACCCGTCTTGCGATAATTCTCCAGGTATCCGTCATGCTCCTCTTGATAGGGCGACGGCATCAACATCTTGACATTTCGACCAACAAGCTCCGCTTCGGTGTAACCAAACAGTACCTCAGCAGCGGAATTGAGCGATTCGATGATACCTTGATCGTCAATGGAAATGATGCCTTCGACGGCTGTGTTCATGATGGCCTGCAGCCGTGCGGCTACATGATCCCTGTCGTCACGGGAAAAACTTTCGACGTCGTTCATGAATTCCTCATACCACTTAATACAACTCCTCAACGGCTTGCTGCCTCTCTTCGTCACAAGGCTGAACAAACGCCATATATAGCGAGCTGAAGTCTGTCCACTGCGTACCCTGGCACACTGCGTACTCTGGCACACTGAGTACTCTGGCACACTGAGTACTCTGGCACACTGAGTACTCTGGCACACTGAGTTCCCTGGCATACTGAGTTCCTACGTCTTCTTCCAACCAAGGCTGCCGACTCTAGGAAGCCTACGAAATCCAGGTAGCGCGGTATCCAGATTTTCTATCCCCAAACCGTATCCGAATCATAGTAGACTGCCCTTCCGGGATGCCTGCTGCCGATCCCTGATTGTTGATTACATTGACATTCATTTCAAGAGAGTCGACAACGTGGCAGCGAAGAAAATAAACAAAGACGCGATCCCCGTTCGGACCTACCAGGAACTGCACCAGTATGTGCGAGCGTTCTCGGCGGGCCATCTCAACCTCTTGATCATTCTAGGCGGTCCTGGACTCGCCAAGAACCAGACGGTTCGTCAGTCTGTCGCAGCCAACGCCGGTTGGCTTGAGGGCAACGCGACCGCGTTTGGCATCTACAACCGACTCTACCACCATCGCAACGCACCCGTCGTTATCGACGACGTGGATTCTCTTTACACCGACAAGGCGGCCGTCCGCTTACGGAAGTGCCTTTGTCAGACCGATAAGTTCAAGAATGTCGCCTGAAACTCAGGTGCCACTGGTCTGCAAAAAGAAAACTTCCCCAAGAGCTTCGAGACTTCCTCGCGTGCTTGGATCATCAGCAACGACTTGTCGACCCTCAACGCCAACGTAGAGGTAGTACAAGACCGAGGTCACCTTATTGAATTCACGCCTTCACTGGCAGAAATCCACCAGCAAGTCGCCACATGGTTCTGGGACCAAGAAGTGTTTGATTGGATGGCCGATCATCTGGCAGTGCTTGCCAAGCCATCAATGCGTGACTACGTACGCGGAGTTGAGCTAAGGAAGGCTGGCC
>JBLHLE010000106.1:0-11359 GCA_047620805.1 Pirellulaceae bacterium | reverse complement strand
GGCGTTTCCAGAAAGGGACCAATGATTCCGCCGATTTCCCGCTGCCCACGAAGATAATGGCCCCCGTATCTAGATCCATCACCAATGTTTTGTAGCGATGCCCTTTGCCGATGCAGATCTCGTCGATTGCGATGTGGTGGACTTCTTTTAGCGAGGGCTTGGCAAAATGCTTGAGGAGATAGGCCTTCTTGATTTCTTTGATGACATCCCAGGTGACGCCAAGCGTGTCGGCGACGTCCTTGATCGTCATGCTTCGAGTCAACTCCAAGGCATACTTGGCCCAGCCTTTGGTATAACTTCGCCGGGGCTCGGCAAACCCGACTTTGATTTGCCGAACTACCTGGCACTGTCGGCACTGCACGCGAGGCAGTTTGGCCACGATAACAGTAGGCTTGCTTCCAATCGGGGAGGCTCGGAACTCCCGATCCTTGAACCCTCTACGTAGGACGTCCTGGCTGCCGCACTCCGAGCAACAGATCAATTTCTCACTGGCTTGGACATGAAACTTGACCATGCCTTCGACAAATTCAACGCGAGTTTGCTGGTAGCCACGCACGGCAAAGGCATGATATAAAAGGCTCGTGGACATGTTCGTCTTTCCAAAGGAGTTTCAGATCTAATTTGGAAGGATGGCTTGTCCACACTTTTTCAGCCACCCCAAACACTTCCCTACACATAAAAACACTCACCGTACCCTTTAGTCGGATGAACCAGAAATATTGCGAGCCATCAATAGAGTGGCACGTGCGCTGCTATTTCGTCTGCTCGTTCCGATCACTTAATTGAATCTCTAGAAAATGATGAGCTCCGACTTGATTGCCTCTAACACTACGAAACGCCCTGCTCTTATTATCGTCGGCAACGGCATGGTAAGTCACGCGCTGTGTTCGAAGCTCGTAATACTTGGGCTCAACCAGAACTATCAGGTGATAGTGTTTGGCGAAGAACCACGTCCGGCGTATGACCGTGTCCGTTTGAGTCACTACTTCACAGGTCAGAGTGCACAAGCCCTCGAACTCGCATCTCGGAATTGGTACGAGGAAAACGATATCATTCTCCACACGGGCGTCCAGGTAGTCCGAATCGACCGCAATCGACAGCAGCTTCACACATCGAGCGACGAATTACTCGACTACAGTCGACTCGTTTTGTGTACGGGTTCGCGACCGTTCGTACCTCCGATAGAGGGCACGGACCTCGCCGGCGTTTTTGTTTACCGTACGATTGAGGACCTCGAAGCGATTCGCGACTACAGCAAGAACGTGACTTCCGCTGCCGTACTCGGGGGCGGCCTACTGGGACTGGAGGCGGCCAAGGCTCTTTACGACCTCAAGCTCAACACGCACGTTGTCGAAATGGCCCCGGGACTCATGCCTCGCCAACTCGACGCTGTTGGCGGCCGTGTTCTAAAGGAAAAGATAGAAGAGCTAGGTGTACACATCCACCTTCTGAAACGAACGGAGTCGATTACCGCCGAACAATCGCGAAGGTTTTTGAATTTTGATCGAGGTCCGGCGCTGGACGTAGAGATGATCGTGATTTCAGCCGGCATAAGGCCACGCGACGAATTGGCTCGCGAGTGCGAATTAGAGATTGGACCTCGCGGTGGAATACTGGTTGACGACCAACTGCAGACCTCCGATCCGAATATATTTGCGATTGGTGAATGTGCAGCTCATCGCGGCACTGTGTATGGGCTAGTCGCGCCCGGCTATCAGATGGCCGACGTTCTGGCCGACAACCTTGCCAACGGCAGCGGACAGTTTGAGCACGGGGATCAATCTGCCAGGCTGAAATTGCTGGGCGTCAAAGTCGCTACACTTGGTGAGCCCTTGGGTGAAACTCCAAACGCGACGACAATTGCCTGGCAGGACGAATCGGCTTACCGCAAATTGATCTTCGTCAAGGGGCGAATCGTGGGAGCAATGTCGGTTGGACCATGGGATGAACTCGATCGTATTCAACAGACGATTGCTGCCGGACAACGTCTTTGGAAATGGAACGTGAAGCGTTTCGAGTCAACTGGACGACTCTGGCGGACGGGAGTGACACGACGCGTCGTCGACTGGCCAGACTCCGCCATCGTCTGCAGCTGCATGCGCGTTGCGCGTGGCGTGCTGAGTAAAGCGAAGAGCGATGGTTGCGACACGGTAGAACTTCTCGCGGCGAAAACAGGGGCATCTACTGTCTGTGGCTCGTGCGAATCACTGCTTTGTGAATTGGTCGGCACAAGTTCCAATCCACCGTTCCAAAAGGGGCGAACACTATTGGTTGCTTCCCTTTTGGCTGTCGCTGTACTTTTGGCGTGGTTCTCCGGTCCAGTCCCATTTGCCCAAACGGTCCAGGGAGGGTGGCGACAGGTCGACGCGATTTGGCGGGATTCGTTCTTCAAACAAGTTACTGGTTTTTCCTTACTCGGCCTGACGGCGATCGGCTTGGTCCTCTCGCTTCGAAAACGCCTGACTTGGATATCATTTGGGAAATATAGTTCTTGGAGAGCTGCCCACGCGGTCATTGGAACAATGACGCTCGTTGGGATGGTAATTCACACTGGGATGCACCTCGGCAGTAACACCAATTTTCTTTTAGCGACGACTTTCCTGAGCCTCAATCTACTGGGGGCAGCGACTGGAATCACGACCGCTTTTGAACAGCGTGCTTCCGGTGATTTAGCCATCGCGTTACGGCGTTGGCGACCTCGGTTTACCCAACTTCATATATGGCTGTTTTTGCCTTTGCCCGTTCTCCTGGTGATTCACATTGCATGCGTCTACTACTACTAACTCAACCAACGATGCGCGGGAAAACGGATCACTTCTTCCACTCGAAGAGATCGCCGCAGAGGCGCGTCCTAAATCGGCTTGGCGCTCGCGTTGGGCCATTACCTTCTACTGTTGGTTGGTCAGCAGTTGCATCGTTCTGCTGTTAGCGGGATACACAATGATTTCTGAAGACGCATCCGCCAAGACACTTCTCTTACCAGGTAAAACCACTCACGGGCATTACCAGATCGAAATGTCGTGCAGTGCCTGTCATACGCCGACGCTGGGAGTCCGACAGGATGCCTGTTTGGACTGTCACGCGGCGGAACTCAAGCTCGCCAACGACACTCACCCAGCCAAGAAATTTAACGATCCAACAAACGCCGATCGATTGGCGATCCTGAATGCGAAGAAATGCATCACGTGCCACCGCGAGCACGTTCCGCAACAGACTCAGGCGATGGGACTCAGCCTACCAGCCGATTATTGTTTTCATTGTCACCAGGATGTACAAGAACAGAGGCCTAGCCACAAAGACCTTACTTTCGACAGTTGTGCTACGGCCGGATGCCATAACTACCACGACAACACCGCACTCTACGAGAACTTTCTAGCTCAGCACTGGGGTGAAACGGACACGTTCGACTCGCCGCTCATTCCGTTCCAACGGGATACCGAGCTTTCCGCAGCTAAAATGCTATCTGCCATAAACAACGATGGCCCAGATAGCACGGCTGTAGAAACAGTCACCGTCCGCGATTGGGCTGCCTCTGCGCACGCTCAAGCTGGAGTTAACTGCAGCGCGTGCCACGTTTCCAATGACTCAAACACTTGGTCGATTGCCGCAACTGACAGCCAAAAGTCGTGCGGCAAATGTCACGCGGCCGAAGTCGTTGGCTTTCAAAGCGGTCGCCACGGAATGCGACTGTCGAGGAACCTGCCGCCTTTGACACCCGCGGAAGCTCGCCTGCCGATGAAGAAAACCGCCGCACACAGGAAACTAAACTGCTTGTCCTGCCATAGCGACCACAGTTTCGACACCAAAACAGCTGCTGTCGATGCGTGCGTGGGCTGCCACAACGATTCACATACATTGGCTTACAAACAATCAAGTCACTACGCGCTTTGGCAAGCCGAGCTACGCGGCGACGCGCCGGTTGGAAGCGGCGTTTCTTGTGCGACCTGCCACCTTCCACGTGACGAAAACGAGGAAGGCGACTACTTTGTCGAGCACAACCAAAACATGAATCTGCGACCCAATGAGAAGATGGTACGCAACGTCTGCAACCATTGTCACGGCGTCGCATTTTCATTAGACGCCCTGGCCGACCCTGAACTGATAAAACGCTGTTTTCAGGGTCGACCCAACAAACATATCGAAAGCGTCGACATGGCTAAGAAGTGGTTCGAAGCGAAATCCAAAAAGAATCAATCGCGGCAAAACGATCGGGCTGTGCCGAAACAACCCGCGCCGAAACAACCCGCGCCGAAACAACCCGCGCCGAAACAACCCGCGCCGAAACAACCCGCGCCGAAACAACCCGCGCCGAAACAACCCGCGCCGAAACAACCCTCTCTATGACTTACGCAATTGCACGCTCTTACAAACTGGAGAAACCAGTGACCAAGAAAGAATTTGCAGCATCTATCGCCGTCACACTGCTGGCGATTTGTTCGGTGACCCTTTCAGGTTGCGGCAGCAGCGTTACGGCAGATACAAGCGCTACAGAAGAATCCGGAATCTCACCTCAAACATTTTCCGATGCCGTTCACGCCGTGATGATGGCCGACAGAACGGTTTACGCGAAACACGTTGTGACGCGGCTCAAGAAACAGGAAAGTGTTGTGAAACCAAGTGAGTACTGGATGGACGAGGATGGCACGATTCCACTACCGGCGCAAATGTTCCGCATGGGATCTGAAATCGTCGCCGAAAACCCCGAAGCTGGCTTTACCTACGCTCTAAAATCGAAATGGCCTCTCAACGAACAGAATAAGGCAAAAACGCCGATGGAAATCGAGGGGCTCGAATACGTCGCGGAGCACCCGGGCGAGAATTTCTATGGCGAGGAAACGCTCGGGGAAACCAGGTACTTCACGGCAGTCTACGCCGATACCGCGGTAGCGCAGGCCTGTTGGGACTGCCACAATGGTCACGCCAACAAGGCTGCCGACTACCCAGAATTCAAAAAGGGAGATGTTATGGGAGGCGTGATCGTTCGGGTGCCACTGCCCTAAGTCCGGCTCAAGAAAACGAGAAGACACTCATTCGCTTACACTACTTCAGAATATCGAAAAGAATTAATGACACCCGAACAAAAGGAACTCGTTCAAACCACTTGGAAAATGGTCGAGCCTATTTCGGAGACTGCGGCCGAACTATTCTATGGTCGTCTGCTTGAGCTCAACCCCGACCTAAAATCGCTGTTCAAAGGCGACATGGCCGAACAAGGGAAAAAACTCATGCAGATGCTCGCTACCTGTCTCGCCGGACTCGACAATCTCGAAAGCCTAACACCCGCTGTCGAGGCTTTAGGACGAAGGCACGTGGACTATGAAGTCGACAATGACGACTATGCGACTGTCGGCGAAGCCCTTCTCTGGACCTTGGAAAAAGGTCTCGGAGATGCTTCCACTCCAGAGGTTGAAGAAGCCTGAGTCGCTGTCTACACGACGCTCGCCACGGCAATGAAATCGGTTGGATCGCCCAGTTAAACAACTCGCATCATTTTGACGGGCCGCGATAGCAATTGTGCTCGCTTGTTAGTCCGCAAACGCCGTTGCGGAAAAAGAGGCACGAGCGATCAGCCCATTAGTTGTTTGATTGGCTCGTGATTTTGCACCCAGCGAAGAAGTTCAACCGGCAATTGAGATTGCAGTCGCAGTTGGCCGACGTCGAAGAGCGAATGCATGATCGTGGCCATCACGTTTTCGGTAGATATCGGATCGGTGGCTGGTACATCTGCTCCGCGTGCCGATTGGCCAACGACTTGTCCCATCTCCAGACCGCCACCGGAAAATGCCAGTGTCGCGAGTCGAGACCAGTGATCGCGACCGCCCCGACTATTCATTTTCGGGGTGCGACCGAAGTCGCCAGTTACAACCAGTAGAATTTTGTCCGACAGTCCCTGCTGTTCAACGTCGTCGATAAAAGCCGAGACCGCCTTGTCGAGCGTTCGACCGAGCATCTCCATTCCAACAGTCATTCCTGGATTGTTGTTGTCGGCGTGCATGTCCCAACCGGCGCTGTGGACGGTGACAAACCCGCAACCAGCTTCGCAAAGGCGTCGAGCTAACAACATTTGATGTCCAAGTGTCGACTTGCGAAATTTCTTGAAACCGATTTCGACGTGACTGGTGTCGTACCGCTCGACCAAGCGAGGGTCTTCCAAGGTCAGATCAAACGCATCAGATGCGTTCCCTAAAATCAAGTCGACTGCCTGTTGGTTGAACTTGTCGATTCCGACCAGCGATCCCGATGAATCGATTCCACGGTTCAAGCGATCAAGTTTGCCTAATAGTTCGCGGCGATCGTCGAATCGGTCCACTTCCAAGCTAAGCTGCATGTTATCGCGGATCGACGGAACGCTCTTTGACGAACGCTTGCGTTGCGAATCGTCCCGCAAAGTCGATAGTCCAAAAGGCGAATACGACGGACCGAGAATACCGGGTGCGCTGCCCTTGGTCACTCGACTGAGCTCTTTGGTGTATTGGCCATCGATCTCCTTTTCGGTCAACAGGGAGAATGTAGGCATTCCCGTCTCGGGGTGATTTGTGCCTCGCATTCGCGCGTAGGCCGCGCCGATTGAATGAGTCTTCGCTCCATTGTCGATGCGGTCCGTTCCGCCCGAAAGAACGTGGACATGCGCTTGATCGTGTGAGCCAACGGGATGCTGGAAACTACGGACCACGGAAAGCTGTTTAGCCCGCTTGGCCAATTCCGGAAATGTTCCGCCGTAGCTGACGCCCGCAATCGGTGTCTGAACTTCTCCCGTTACACTTCGCACCCCGGCAGGTGCTGTCATCTTGGGATCGAAAGTCTCGATGTGGCTGGCACCGCCAGAAAGGTAAAGCAGCACGACTGAGCGGTCGCGGAGAAATGCTGGATTGGCAGCGGCTCGAGACGCAAGTAACGTCGGCAATGTTAGGCTGCCCAACGCCAAACCGCCAACTTGCATAAAATCGCGGCGGCTGAGCCCACTACAATCTTTTTGCGCACCACCTGAAATCAGTCGTAACATCCAACGCTCCAGACTTCCGTCTTGATCGATAAAAGTTGCTTTATATGTGTAGTATCGGGAAAACGAGCGATTGACGCAACGTAAATCGGCGTATTAGCTGGAAAAAACTGCTCAGCACCAGCTGCGTTAAATGCAAATTGAATGTTGGAACTTGCCGTGCCCGTGACTTAATATGGGCTACCCAACCAGCGGGCATTCCGACAGCCGAATCCAACGCATCCTGACACCAACCAACAATAAATTCAGAACAGTGAACTCATCAGACACCCGGAGAAAATAATTGTGGCTATCTATTCATTCAAGACCGCGTCGTTAGTTCTCGCCGCTTTCACTGTCGTAGCATTTAGCGACTCGACAACAGCGGCGGACGAACCGGCCCCCGGCAAGCAAGTTTCGGCAACCGCAAAGTTCAGCGTTACTCAAGGAGATACTAAAACGGAAGTAGAAATGCGTCATTGGATCTTCTTGCCAGCAGACTACGGTGCTAAAGAAACCGGTTCACCTTTACTGCTGTTCTTGCACGGTGCGGGAGAGCGGGGCGACAACTTGCCGATCGTCAAGAAGCACGGACCACCGAAGATCGCCGACTCGAAGAAAGACTTTCCGTTCATCACTGTTTCGCCACAATGCGCTGTGGGCAAGCGTTGGAACGCCGACGAAATGATCGGCTTTCTCGACTACCTCGAAGCCAATCACAAGGTCGACAAGTCGCGTGTTTATGTAACGGGATTGAGTATGGGGGGTTACGGCACCTGGACGCTGCTGGCCAAGAACACTGGCCGAATTGCAGCCGCGATTCCGATTTGCGGTGGAGGTGATCCCGAGCAGGCGAAGAACATGACGGCAGTCCCGATTTGGGCGTTTCACGGGGACGCCGATCCAGTTGTTCCCGCATCGCGGAGCGAGAAAATGATCGCAGCGATCAAGGCTGCTGACGGTACCAAGGCCAAGCTGACTCTCTACCCGAAGGTAGGACACGATTCATGGACAGAAACTTACGACAATCCCGAAATCTACAAGTGGTTACTGTCGCATACGATTGATCGCTCACCCGCGAAGTAAGATGCATTTAAAGTTGCCCAGAGCCAAGCGTAGACGGCTTCGTTTTCTGCTTCCCAAAAGACGTTAAGTCTGCTCTCGCTTTTACCGTCCAGAAATCGCTGCAAAAGAATTTAGTGACAAATCGTTGAATCGAACAATAATGATAGTTCACAGCGCATCTTGCTCTTACATGGCGGCCTGTGTTAGCCGCTCGACGACAGGTAATTCATACAACCGAAGTTCGTCTAAAACTTACAAAGCCCTCTGGAGAAGCATGTTATGAAGAACATTCTCACTTGGTGCCTCGCCGCCGCATTGATCGTTTCGGTAAGCACCTTCGGTATCGCCGAAGACAAAAAAGATAAAGAAAAGAAAAAGGCCGATCCCGCGGCAGTCTTCAAGAAAAAAGACAAAGATGGCGACGGCAAATTGAGCGCCGAAGAATTTGCGGGCAAAGCCAAGAACAAAGACAAAGCCGCGGCAGCTTTCAAGAAAAAAGACAAAGATGGCGACGGTTCGTTGACCCTAGAAGAGTTCACTCCGAAGCCGAAGAAGAAAAAAGACAAGTAGTCTTAACGAGCGACCAATAAAAACGGGACCAAATATGTTGGTCCCGTTTTTTTGTTCTAAATTGTCGTTTTCGAAAGCGTCGCACAGCGTCTACTTTTTGTTTTCGATTCGATAGAGCGCTTTGTCGGTGCGAATGAACAATGCGCCATCCACGGCTGCCGGGGAAGCCATTAATTGTCCATCGAGCTTATTCTTGGCAAGCACTTCAAACGTACGACCCGGTTTGATTACCGTGACGTCGCCTTCCTGACTCGAGAAGTAGATCTTTCCGTCGGCGTATATTGGCGACGACGAATGATTGCCGCCAACGCGATCAGTCCAAATCTGCTCGCCGGATTCAGCGTCAACGCAAGTAAGAATGCCGCGATCACTCATAAGGTAAAGCTCATTCCCAATCAGCAACGGAGAGGGCTTATTGGAAACTTGCTTTGTAAATCGCCAGGCGATGTGAGGCTCTTTCGTCTCACCCTTGCCATCAATGCGGACTGCCAACAGCTCTGACTTCATGTAGGTCGTGCACATATACAACAAACCATTTCCGGCAACCGGACGTGGAACGATCGAAAAACCGAGCACGCCGTACTTCAATTTCCACAGTTCTTTGCCCGTACTCGGATCGTAGCAATACAACCAATCGGCAGCGGGAGAAAGTAGTAAGTCTCGGCCACCTTCAGTTACGATCAAAGGCGTCCCGTACGCTTTCTTTAGCTGGGGATTCGAATTCATTTCACCGGTGCGATCTGTCTTCCAAGCCACTCGGCCGGTCTTTTTGTCCAGGGCTACAATGAATTGCACGTCGCTACCGTCGCAATGAAAGATGAGCTGGTCCTTATAAAGCACGGGTGTGCTTCCCGGACCATTTTCATGGTTCAAGTGCAGGTCTTGGTTGGTCCAAACAACTTGAGCAGTTTGCGTATCGAGACAACAAGTGCCGTAGTCGCCAAAGTGACAATATAGTTTTCCGTCTTCGAGAATGGGCGTCGGAGAGGCGTAGCTATTCAAGGTGTGGATCGGCTGCGGATTGCGTTTCTTCAACAACAACACATCGTGAATTATTTTGCCAGTCGAGCGTTGCACACAAACAGCCCGCATCACCAACTCACCAGCTACATCCAACGGTTGACTGCCAGTGTTCTTCTCGAGCCGTTTTTCTTTCTCTTCATCACTGACTTCAGTTGTGCTTGCGGTCGTCATCCAAATTTCGTCGCCAGTAATGACTGGGGAAGACCAGCCCTTTCCAGCGATGTCGGTCTTCCAGGCTACGTTCTGAGACTCGCTAAACTTGGCGGGTAATCCGGTAGTCGCCGCGTGCCCTTGACCGTTCACACCGCGAAACTGCGGCCATTCGTCAGCGGCTTTGAGACTCGTACAATAACCAAGGACCAGAATCGAGAACACGGAAAATACAGCTATCGATTTCTTCATATCAAACTCATCTAGTTTCGAAGGCATGGGGACCTGTTTAAAGAATCATACGATACGGTAACGTGCAACAGATCAATGAGCAACAATACGTTCGACTAAACGTGTGGACAGGCGTTTGACAATTCTCCTGTCAACTCCGTATGTTGAGGTTGATGATGCGTTAAAGTCACGTCTCAATTGCACTTTCGCTACCTTGTCCGGCTCTTCGCAACTTCGCACATCGATGCTACAGATAGCATATTGTTGATTTATGTTCCTGCAATTCTCCAATCAACAAGACCTGGTCGTGGCGATAACGTCGCGGATCATTCCGCAATCGATTGTCCGTTCACCAGCGAAAATCGGGCGTTCCGCGAGTGATATCTGGTTCGAGATTCCGGACAACGATCCGGCGGCCGTGCGGGATGCGGCGGAAAAGCTGCAACTTCAAATGGCCCGCGACTGTCCTGCCAAACTCAAAAACGCCTATGCGTGGCATGAAGTGATTCGGCCGACGTCGAAAGAGTTTTCGCCTCTCGAGAGCTGATCGAAAGGGATGGCAACCAACCGCTCTTACCCGGACTTTGAGTTTGATAGAAGCGATCGTCTTCGCAATGGCGGGAGAATCGCAGGGGCCGCAACAAGAGAATCGGCAGTGGTTGGAGAAAGACGAATTCTACGTCCGGCGAAGACTTCGTCGCGATGTGGAAACGATCGAGCCCTAAGTAGATTTGTCCAAGGCTAGGAAGACACATTCATCGAGAATAAACCTGCCGCCGACGTCGAAGAAGGGTCCGAGTGCCTTACATCGACGGACCTCCAGCAAAAACTCTTGCTCGTCGTATTCGGTATTACACGTGCGTATGTGGATAATCGGCCCATTGACTGGGTACGGTGTAATCAACCCAAGACTATGGGGTGACATATCGCGCGTCACAGCAGACATTTCAACTCCAAGGGGGTCTCGGTTCCAGTCCAACAGCCGAACTTCGACGGGAATGTGCAGTGCATATCGCCCCTCCGATCGGCGTTCACCGACGATAGAATGCTGACCCTGTTGTAGTTGAGCCGCCAACGATTCGAACGACGCGGGTGGATCCTGAAACGACGTCAAGCTCGGTATCAATTGCGAAATGATTCGCGCCTCCAAAAGAATAATCCCGCTAACTAACAGCGCGAACGCCTCCCGCCCCCTGAAACGCGCTTCGACAAAACGCGCTTAGCAATGAAGATCGAGATGCAGTGGGAGAAACCAGCGGATGAGACGATCTTCTTCTACCCAATTAGAAACGTAGCTTATTCTTTCACTCGACGCAGTTCAAAATAGTGCTCGACCCGAAC
>JBLHLE010000105.1:0-11390 GCA_047620805.1 Pirellulaceae bacterium | reverse complement strand
AGCGGTTTGGCAGCCGACACTACGGAGCAAATCAAAACGCCGACGAGTGCTACAGCGATAATGGTCGCGTGCACTCGCATTTCGCGGTTCATGATAGTAACTCAGAGATCGGACCCCTACTTTCCTTGAAGGATTCGACTGGACATCGGAGTTGTTGCAGAATCGTCAGGTACAGATCCGAGGCCGATTTTTCGTCCTTGTTCCACTTGATGTGCTGGCCGTGCTTGAAGCCCAGTTTGTTTCCGCCAGCTAACAGCATCGGGAAGCTGCTACCAGAGTGGCTACTGATTTGAGAGCCGCCCAGAAGCAGTGCTGTATGGTCGAGCAAAGTTCCTTCGCTGGCTTCGATGTCATTGAGTTTATCCATCAAACGTGCGAGGCACTCGCAATAGAGGCGGTCGCGGATTCCGATCAGTTGCGTGTCGGGATTATCCGCACCGCGGTTTCCCGAGCCTTTGTGGTGATAGTCGTGAGTGCCGCGGGTAGGTGCGCCAGTTTGCTTAGCCCAGTCTTTGTACTCGTCGTAGCTCGGTCCGGCTTCGCCGCCGAGACTTTGAGTGACAACTCGAGTCATATCCGTTTGGAATGCGAGTACGATTAGGTCCATCATCAACTCGAGATGTTCCTGCATACTCGACTTATTTTTGGGCTGGGTTCGAACACTCGTTTCGTCGAAAGCGGGTCGCCCGTTTTTAAGAATGGCATCGCGATCGTCAAGTCTCTTTTCGACTTCGCGAATCGAATCGAGATATTGCTCCAGACGTTGCTGGTCGGTGTGTCCCAGTTTGCGTTGAAGATCTTTCACGTCGCCCGTGGCCGTATCGAGAATGCTTCGATTGAGGGCGATGCGAGCTTTCGCTTGTTTTAGCTGCGAAGCATCCGCTGGTGGAAACAGGTTCTCGAAGACTGCTCGATAGTCGTTGGTCGCCGGAATATCCACCCCCAGTGCATTTCGCGACAGCGTTGCCGCGCCGATGCCGGACGTCCACGACAGCGCGAGCGACGGCAAATAGGTCGGACCGATATGCTTGGCCGCAACCTGGTCCATTGAAACAGTATTGGTTAGAACACCGGGTGTGATGTTGATGTTGTGTCCGGTCAGGAAGTTATAGGGATGCGTGTGACCGCTAATTCGTCCGTCGATATGCGAAAGGCTGGATAGTACCGTAAAGCGATCTCGGTGCTGCTCGAGCGGTTTGTGGGACGGCGCGATCGTGTAGTCGAAGCCGGTGTCCTCGGGATACCAGTTGTAGTGGTTGATTGCGCCGGGAATGTAGAAGCAGGCAAGACGTCCAGGGTCGCGCTGTCCCCTGGCGGCAGCCGATGTCATCCCCGTCATGATTTCAAGGCAAGGCAGAGCGATGCTCGCGCCGAGCCCACGAAGAACTGTGCGGCGAGTAATTCCATTTGTTCGTAAATTCATTTTGCTTTCCTAATTCTCAAACGGCTTGCCACTTGGTCACCACCCCTTCGCCAACTTCAACTCTCTCTACACTTTGCTCTCCTCAACCTGCCTCAGTATTCCAAGAACACCTCGGACCGGACAAGAGCCTTCATCATCTCTCTCATCGGATATTCCTTACTCGCCTGTTCCTTCATGATACTACGTATCGCGATTAAATCGAGGGCATTCGGCTTTCGACCGGTGCCATAGAGCGTAAGCTTCTTTAAAATGCCATATGCGATATCATCGATATAGTGCTTTGCGATCAATTCCTTGCATTCGGCATAGCTGGTGAATTTTTCTCCACGTGGCAAGTTTCCCGCTGCATCGACTGGTCGAGTCTGACCTTCGCCCCGCCATTCGATTTTGCCGTCGAGTTCGTATCTGTGGTATTTCTCATGTTCGACATTGCGCCAGCGGCCGCTCAAATCGAAATTCTGAAATGCAAATCCGAGTGGATCCATCTTCGTATGGCAAACGGTGCATTTGCTATCTTCCTGATGTTGCGCGAGCAATTCCCGAAAACTCTTACCTTGATTTGTTTTGTCGAACGGGAGCAGTTCGGGGACCTCGAGCGGTGGCGGGGGCGGTGGATCATCGAGGATATGGTTGAGGGCCCAGGAACCTCGATAGATGACCCAGTTGTCGCCCATCCAGCAAAGCATCGATTGAATGCCCGCGTGGCTTAACACTCCACCCCCACGCGGATCTTCGGCACGTGGTTTTAATTCTACTTTTCGTAACTCGCCGCCAGCGATTCCGTCGTATCCGTAATGGGCAGCGAGGATATCGTTCATCATCGTCCAATCGCTGGCGATAACTTCTTTGGCGGGTCGGTTGTCCTTGAAGAGCCGCGTGATGTATTGGATCGTTTCCTCCTGCATCGAGTCTTTGAGGTGGCGGCCGAACTTGAAGTCTTGTTTTTGGAAATGGGACATGACGAGTGTGATGGGCTGGTCCATATCGAGCCATTGCACGACGAAGGGACGGAAGAACGCGTCGCTGCCGGAGTCGGTTAGCAGGCGATCGACTTGGTCGTCGAGTACTTTTGGGTCTCGCATTCTTCCAGCCGCTGCTAGTTGTCGCAGTTCTTTGTCGGGAGACGAGCCAGTCAACATAAAGCTCAGACGCGAAGCGATGGCGTGTTGAGCGATGATTTGGTTTTCATCAGATGGCGCAGCCTGGTAACGGAACGGTCCGCCCATCAGCACGGATTGAAACGTGGCTCGCAAAGCGTCGTCGAAGGAGAAGTTTTGGTCGCGGAGCTTTCGGTACAGAGAGAAAAATTTGGACTGTTCGGTGTCTGTTACTGGTCTTCGCCAGGCGCGGTCCATCCAGATGGCGAGCAGTCGTCGAGCGCTTTCATCGTTGTCTTCGACTTCGCCAACATCCGTTCCCCAACTTGCAGGTGGCCAAGTCGCTTGGTGATCGTAGTCAATTTCGATCGACTCAATGACAATCGAAGGGACCGGTTGTTGGTCGGGAGTGCGAAGTGTTTTGCGGTCAAACTGCGGACGGAAGACGCCAACTCCACCTGGGATTTTATCCTCCGGTTTGCTGCGGTCTTCATTCTCGAATCCGTCCACGGCATAGGGGACCTCGACGAATGAGCTGAGCATCACTTTGATTACATCGCCTTCCACGAGATGATCTTCCATGCGAACGACATAAGTCAGCGTCCGCGGTTCCTCGTCGATTGGCAAATAATCGATATACTTACCACCGATTTTCACCCACAGGGTCGGTGTGGGAAGACCTGGAAGTGGGCGTTTCGCAAGCACCCGCATTGTCAACTTCAAGGCCGCGCGTTTATTCGCAGGCGCGGGAACTGCCAGAAACGAATTGCCGCGGTCGCCGGTCCACTGGGTTGGCAGATAAAGGCCGATCCCTTTTTTGCAAGTGAGTCCATTGGATCTCGTGAAGATACCATCCTCTTTCCAATTCTGATCGACGAACTTACGAAAGTCCGTAAACTCGTGGTCGCGGAAATCGATCCTAATTGCGTGGTCGCGTTCTGGATCTAAGAACCGAATGCTCTCCACTGCACGACGCGATACTTCCAGCAACTGCGAGACGGAATCGGCTGCGTCCTGCAGTCCTAAGGCGCCGGTGTCGAACCCGTCGATCTTGCCATCTGCGGGCAATCCGGCAGCGAAATCAATGGGGAGACCAGTCAAATCTTGAAGCGCTCCGGAGAACTCCCGGCGATTGAGCCGTCGATGAGTGCCTCCGCTTTCTGTTCGCAGTGCCGAAGCTCGTTCAATAATCCAATTTAGGATCAACTGTTTCTCGACCACGGTCGGCTGCGTTTCATCCTTGGGTGGCATTTCGCCGCTGGCCAGCGCTTCGTGTACTAGCGTCCAAAGATGTTGGTTCGCGTTATCGTAATCGGTGACTTTGTCGAAGCGTATTCGCGAGTTCTGCTCTTCTGCTCCGTGACAATCTTGGCAATACTTGGTCAACAAGGGCCGGATGGAATCGTAGTCAGCAGACGCTCTGTTCGGAAACGCAGCGCACTCCAGAACGCAGTAGAATGCCAATATGTATCCCCAGGACGCGATCGTACGATAGATCGAGGATGTATTTTCGGTTTTCATTTTCAGGTACTGACAATTAGGATCTATTACGCATTGGTAGAAGAGGTCGCTATTTCTTCACCACCGCCGCATTTTTCTGAATAACCAATCGATAGCCGATAAAATTCTGCTCATTGCGACTACTGAACGAGTCTCGGTATGCGCTGCGACAATTTTCAGGAACACTGACCCACGAACCGCCACGGATTGCCAAGTTGTTGCACCATTCGGCGACATTTCCATACATGTCGTGAATACCCCACGGATTGGGAGCGTACGATCCAACGCGAGATAGTTTTGGCGTCCCATCGTCGAGCGTTCGATGTGCCGCGTTCGAGTAGACCTCACCGCTGTCGTAATACGACTTGTCTGCAAAGTTCGCGTAGCGCGGCAATAGTGTTATCTCGGTGCCGAAAAAGTAGGGAGTTGTCGAGCCAGCTCGGGCGGCGTATTCCCATTGCTCTTCAGTTGATAGTGAATACTCCCATTCCTCAGGGAGTCGAGCCGCTTGGCGTTCGCTTTGCGTGAAGTTACGCATCATCGTTTTCGCGTCATCATGATTGATCATCGTCATCGGATCGAGTTTATGCCGAGCGATCGTGCGGCCAGGCCTACGCTGTGCGACTTCCTGACCGCGAGCTAACTCGTATTTGGAAAGCCAGAATCCGGTGTCGATGTTGATTTCGCGTTGGGCCTCATCTGCATAGCGACCAGCAGTGCCTTGCGGGCTGCCAGCGAGGTACCTACCCGGCGGGCACCAGCAGAAGACGATTCCCATGTTGTTGACCCATTGGTCGCCAGCTTGCAGGCCGAGTGCAAATTTATCGGCAGGACTGATGGCCTGCGAGCCGACTCCGGTCAACGGGAGATCGTTGGCAAGCGTCGAACTGTTGTCGCCCGCCTTGGCGAGGGCTCTGACCAAATCGGTTTTTCCGTCGAGGTCGGCGAGCAGTTTCGCGGTACTGCCAAGCGTCAGTTGAAACAACTCGGGCAATTCAATCGCAAATTTGGTGGTCTGTGGACAGTCGATGAAAAGAAGGTTTCGGCGACTGCCTCCCCGTTTCTCAAACACTTCCAATAGTTTGCCGAATTCGTACTTGCTCCGCGAATCGATGCCGATAAACTTGCCGGCAGCGTCTATTCGTCCACTGTAGTAGACCAAAGCTGTCGAACAAGTTGGCGTGCTCGCTGCGAAGCTTTCAATGGCATCGCGTATTGCGTTTTCGTTTTCGAGATTTCGTAGCGTGCGGCACTTAAAGCCATACTTTTCCAGCCCCGTGGCGACCGCGGCCAAGTCTTGTTCCGCCAGTTTATCCGGCGGATTTTTGTAGGCACTATTTCCAATAAGAAGTGCGACGCGATGTTCGGCAACGAGGTTGCTCGGTACACAATTCAGTGACATGGCCAGGATCACTAACCGAGCGAGCGTCGTAAGTTTGCTCTTCAGTGTATTGGTCATCAATACGCCTCCGACTCGGGCCTAAGTTAATTCTATTTTGCTTTTCTGCATGCAGAAATAACTGCTATCGTTTTGGCGGGCTGGCTTCGCGGACGACGGCTCCGCCTGTTTCGCTCATGATGAGGATCGCGAAACGCTGTACGTTGTCTAACTCGTTAGTACTGAGCGATGCGTAGTCGAAGCGTCCGCGAATATCGGTATACCCGTCTTTGTAGAACTTCACTTCGCCGTTCCCCATTTTGGCATAGACCTTGACGTAAGTCTTTGGAATTGGCGCTCGAGTCTTATCGTTTAGCACGCGGACTTGACCGAAATTCTCAACGATTTGAAGAGACAGTGAATTTGAGTAGTAAGCTTGAGCCTTGGTTTGGCCAGCTCCGACGACTTCGACGAGTACGTTTTCGTTGTGCAAGTCGGCGGGCAAGTCGAACGTGACGTTGACCTTATCTTTGGGAAGGTCGATTAGACCCGATTCATTCGGCGCGATTAGTGAGAACTGACCAGAATACTGTTGAACAAATGGATTGCGGCTAAAGAGCAACTCAATGTCCATCAGGTAATAGTTCACTTTGACTTTCGTCAGGTTTTGATAGTCGATACTGACTTTCTTGGCTTCGACTTTAAAATCGAAGCTGGGTTCGGAGTTTGCCAGCTTCGTTTGTTGTTGCTCGCGGTTTTCGTCGTCGACTACTTTGGCTTCGTTCCCTTCGAATTCATCCAGTTGACTGCGAACAGAGGCGAAGGCTTCGCGCCAACGCACGACGGGATAGTCCGCATATCGTTCGCTGATATCGCGAGCAATTTGCTGATCGTCTTTGAAGAAACTGAGATAGGCGGTGAAGTAGTCGTAGTGCAATTTCGTATCGATGTCGCGAGTATTTACTTTGGAAAACGATTCCAATGCCTCGCTAACGCGGTCTTGCAGCAACATGTAGTACGTGACCGCCATCTGGTCATTGCTATTCAACTCTCGCTGGTAGCTGAGCACCTTCATGAGTCGATGATATTGACTGTGGAGTTGCGCGTTCAAAATCTGGCGACGGCGGCTGAGCTGATGGGCTCGGGCGTTGACCAACGGTTTGTACTCTAGGTGTTGGTAACTCTTGCGAGTTACAGGATCGATTTTCACGAGCGGGCTGACCAAGTAGAGTCCGCAGCGATCCAGATATTGCGGGGCGTGCTGCAAGAACTGATTTACGGTAGCAACGTCGTCGTGTTTAATTCCATACGACCAAAGCGTGTGGTTGTAAGCGTGTCGGGCAGCGAGCAAGCTGGTGACCTTCTTGAAGAACTGCTTATTTTGCATTCTCCAGGCGATCCGATCCAAGTTGGTGCGGTACAGGTTATTGTCTTTCAAGTAGTCATACACTTGGGCTTCCGTGCCATTTTGGGAAACGTAATCCCAGGATTCTGTATCAACTTGGCTCAACTGTTCGACAACATTGAAGCGAAATGGTTTGGCATAGGCGACGACTTGTTCGTCGCTGGCGACGTGAACAGGGTAGTGTTCGTATTCCCCTGCGGCGGGAAAGTAGAAATAGTATTCTACTGTTTGCGTGCTATACGGTTGTAGGTCGAGACTTGCCGTTCGCGTGTATTGACCGTTCATGACGGGCATTGCGCCGACTGGAATCTGCAGTAACAGATCGAGCTTGCGGGGGGACGAAGTCGGATTGGTCAGCACGACCTGGCATCCGTAAACGACGTGGACGAGGAACTCGTCGCTGACGTACTTATCCAGTTGTTGGTTGTTTACGTGTTGGTAACGATCTCCGTGTCGGAAGAAATTCTGACTTACGAGGATCGGCGTTTGGTCGGCAATTGAAACGGCGGGCTTGATCTCTTCATGGAAGATGATCATGGGGCTGGCTGCATCGACCTTCATGGCTTCTCGATTGAAAGTCGTCTGATGTTTTTTGGCTTCAAAGGGCATGTCCAAGACAGACAGCGCCAACATCATTTCGGTAAAGTTTCCGGTCGCGTCGGCGAGGTGAATCGAGTGGAACGGTTGCTTGGGATCGTGTTCAGCAAAATCGGCCCAAAAGGCATTTGCTTTGACTAGGTCGCTATTCTGTTGATTGGGCTGAAGTTGGTAGTAATTGTTTTCACCCCATTCTTGGGTTGTATCCAATTTTCGATATAGCTGCTGGAGGCGGTCTATCTCCACCGCCCGCCCGCGATCGAAGAATCTTTTTGAGTTACCTTTAGAATCGTCGAGATCGGCTTTGGCATCTTGGAGTTCGCGTCGAGCGTTATTGCGTTTCTTCCCTTCGCCTTTTGCAGCGGATTTCGCCTTTGCTGCCATTTCAGCTTGCGGCTCACCAGGAGGAGCGGGCTGGGCTGAAGGTGCACTCGCCGCACGAAGACCGAGAAGTTGTTCAGATTCAGCCTTCTCCAATACTGGTTTGGAGATCCGGCTGAGGGCTTCCTTGGCCGCGCGGAATCCTTCGCCTTCGCCGTCGCGATCGGAATCCAACTCAGTCGTCTTAACTGCGGTGTTGAACAATTGATTGAACCGATCCACGTTTGGCGGGAGCAGGTTGTACATGTCGCGCACATGACGCGAGGTGTGTTGCCGATCGCCGTTGATTCGCGCCGACAAGAGGATCCGTTCTACGGTATTCAATTGTTCGTAATTCCAGGGCTCTGCGAATAGTTCCAGGCCAGCGTTTAGCTGCCAGCGGTCGAGAAAGGTTGGGTCTTTTTTGTTTGCCAAATAAGGAGCGATCACCGCGGCGAAGAACTGCGGGTCCTTCTTAAACAGGAAGAAGTTCAATTCGTGGCAGGCGTACTTCGAATACTTCTCCTGCTTCTCTTCCGGCGAGAGCTTCGGCCAGTCTACAACAAAAGCGAATTCGGCGAGTTTCGGGTCGCCGGTCAGCGTAACGTATAGCGAATATACTCGGCTGAGCGAATCGTAGGATTCATATTTCGAACTGGTAATGTCACGCATTTCAAACGAGTTTCCCGTACTGACCACGGAAATCTGCTTCTTCTGAGTAAAGTGTTTTTCCGCCGGGAGGCCGTCGGCGAGTCGAAGATCGCGGCGAATGCTTGGCTGCTCCTCCAGTGAGACGGAACGGTAAATGGTGCTGCGGGGATCAACTGCGACGATCTGCAGGTGTTGATGTGTTCCGAGTTCGGCTTGATCGACGACGACCATTCCCTTTTCATCGGGAACCAGGTTCAGCAGAACCGCGGAACCGTCCGCTAGGAAGTCGAGATTGGAGAATTCTTGTTGTTGGGCTTGTCCGCCGTAACCCCTGGCCAAGCGACTTGCTCCACCTGGTTTGGCGTCGGCAGATGGGTTGAATTCATCGCCTGCAGCGGCGGCTTGCGAACCGGTGTTGGTGCCTCGAATTGAATAAGGATTCAAAAGCAGCTCGGGACGCGTTAGCATGTTGCCGGGAAATCGCTTGGCCAATCGGCGATTGATAATGTATTGATATTCGTCACCGATCTTGCGCCCTTCCGCGTACAGCGATTCTCGACGCGGATAAGTCATTCGAGTGGGCTCGATGTCGTGGACGCGGTCGAGTCGGGTGAACGCCGAGTACGCTGGATAATAGTGTGTGGCGAAAACGTGTACACGTGCGAATTCGGTCGCGTTTTGAAGTTTGATCGAGATCTTCTTGTCTGCTGTATCAACACTTACAATCTGCAGCGGTTTGTCGCCGCGAACTTCGAGAAAACGTTGGCTTCCCAACGCATAGCCAGCAGCCAACTTGCCGTCGGTCACGCGTAATCGAATTCGACTTCCGGTTGTCTTCTGCAGTAAATCGTAGTCACCAGCGGGTAGCTTCCCGACTGTTAACGAGCCGTTTTGTACGGAAAGCGCAGCGAAGCGATCTGCGACAAATGTATTGTCGCGCAACTCCAAGAGAGACAGTTCGCTTCGAAGCGGTTTATCGGACGAGTTGCTCAACGGCAACTGGATTGTTTGATTGGACAGCGCGTTCATTGACTGTAGGTGACTGGTCGCTTGGTTCGTCAACCGCCAGTTCTGCGAGGTGTTCTCCGGGCCAGTGGCGGTAATGCTGTCGATATCTGTCAGCTCGCCGAGCAGAACTCGACCGTTGGCGTCGGTTTTCAACGTCGTGTTTACCGCGTTTTTGAAGTCGTGGTGCTTGAGTGACAATCGAACTGCACGATCGACTTTCGGTTCGCCTGTCCGACCGAGCAATTCAACAACGTATTGGCCGTCGGCGCGAATCAGATGTAGATGCTCGACTTTCTCTGTGTGGTCGATTCCGTTCAGTTGAAAACTGTCGCCAAACGCAACGGCGATTTTCGTGTTCTGGCTTAGATTCTTCACCTGTGCATGCAAGCGGAAATCGATGCGAGATAGCCTCCGAGGGACTTGAAAGTCGAACGTCGCTTCGCGGTCTTCGAAGAGCTTGAAATCTTGGACTTTCTTCGTCGTAACAATGCCATCGTGATCCGTGGATGTGATGACAAGTTCTACGTCCTCGAGTAAGGACAGACTCGCCGGCACTCCGTTTACATAAAGACCTGGTCGAATCACTACCTGGGCTTTCCCCTGACTAACCAACGCTTCCCGATCGACATAGATACCGGCAACAAGCTGGTAGTTTTCGGACTCGTGTTGGAATTTCTGGAGATCGGCGAAGTCGCCGTGCTGCAAGATAATGGATTGTTCGCTGGGGTTGGTTGAATACGGCGTTAAGATGTTACCGTCTTTGTCCGGCGTGTATTCGCGGCCTTCCATCCATAGAGTGGCGGCGGGAAGCACTTGGTTCTGCTCACCGAGTATTGTAAAGATATGGCCAGCCGTCGTGCTGCGGACAAGATAACGCAAGCCTCCCTTGCGAACGACGATCCGACTGCTTTTACCGTTGCCAATGAAGTCGATCACATAGACGCCTGGTTTGTCGAGTTGCTTGAATTCAAAGTGCCGGCCGATTCGCCGCAACGGAGGAGCGGCGTAGTCAAAAGTTTCCTCATGATTTGGCACGAGACCATCGAGATTGATGTCGGTATTAACTTGGCGACCGTGCTCTCGGTAGAAGTTCTTGGTATTGATTTCAAATACCTTCACAATCAGGGAAGGTACGTTCTTCACAAACAGGTCGACGCTAACGGGCTGATCTGCCTCGAAGACTCGCGTCTTGGTGTAGGCGAAATCGAGATCGATGCGATCTTTCAGTTGCTGGTATTTCTCTGGCGGTAGCATCGAATACCATTGTTCGGCTTCACCCAGCCCGTTAACGATCTTTGTTTCGGCAAAGTTGTGTTTCAAATAGATGTCGTTGATGTAGGGCTCGTACGGTTTCGTTGTTCCCGCGACGAAAAAGTGTTGCAGGTAGCTACGCACCAGAGGCTCGTCGTCGCCGACCGGTGCGAGCAGTGTTAGCGAGCGAAAGTCCTGATTGAGGTTACACGCAAACCGTCGATTCTCTTCGAGCTTCATGTAGTTGGCGTTGATGTAACTGACGTTGCGGGGCAGCTTGATGTAGCTGATAAATTCCGCCTCGTCGTAGAGACCCTTGCTGCGGTCGAAAGCGAGTTGGTGATAAGCCACGTGGGCCTTGAGTGAGTTGTGAACGGGGGCGAGTTTCTTGGTGAACTTGGCAAGTCGATTGAGGTAGGCCTTAAATTCCTTGTCGTCATGTTCCCAGTCGACGTCCGAATTAGGTTGGAGCTTTGCAAGGTACGCGCCGACAAATTGAGTCTGGTTCAGCAGATCGGGTTTGAGTCGCGCGCATTCGTTCAGTTGAGCAAGCAACATCTGTTGGTGGATCTTGAGCGAACCGAAACCACCACTGGAGGTGTGGTTCAAATCGTCCACAACCAGTTGCGGCAAGCTGGCGTAGTCAGGGCGCTGAAGCCGCGAGAGCAGATGTCGGCGTCGTTCGATGTCGAGCGGCGCGGCAATGAGCCAATCGAGTGC
>JBLHLE010000104.1:0-11419 GCA_047620805.1 Pirellulaceae bacterium | reverse complement strand
CTAAGTCGTAGGCGTTGCGGATACCACCGGACACGAGTTCCAAAGAACTGCCGTCGGCGTCGGTTCGGAAAACTACGCCACCAGGCACTTTAACCCCAACCGCATGTCCGCCCGGATCCTCGTATCGTTTGACGAGATCGCCTTCGTAGAAATTCTTGTGGGGACTCGTTTCGGCATACTCCTCGGCGGGAGCGGCATGATTTCCAACCACAACATAGATCAAGCCGTCGGGCCCTAACGCTAGTCCGTGAGGACCGTGTTCGCCAATCTGCTCCCCGAACTTGACGATTACTTTTACGTCTTCCAACACACCGTCGCGATCTTTGTCGCTCAGACGATAGAGGGCCGCACCCTCGGGACCATCGCCGGTCACAAACACGTCGCCATTTAGAGGCAAAATACCTTGGCAGTTCTTAACTTTATCGCAATAGGTTCGAACCTGATCAAACGGGCGTTCCGATGTTGGACTGTTGTGAACCAACAGCAAAGGACCACCTTCCTGCGAGCAGATGATGTGTCCAAACTCGTTGAAAGCCATCGCGATCAGCGGACCGGTGTCGGAGTCGCTCATGATCCGCTCCACCGTGAACTCCGGGTTCACCCGGAAACGCTTCGATTTGTGCTGCTCGGTTTTCGCTACGTTCTTGGCTCGATCCCAAGGCACCGTCTCGCCCAACGAACCAAACTGTTGAGCCTGATCCCAACGACTGTCGTTGTACAGTGACGTATTCCAAAGCGGAAGCGGATTGAGATTCGTCTTCCAACTCTCATCGGTCGAATAAGACAACCACGCTCCGTCGACAGGCTTGATCTGCACACGGGCAGCAACCGCCGCTGTATTACCTTCGGAGTTAGTGACCTTGATGGAAATAATGTTCCTCCCGCGGGAGAGGAAACGGGTCACGTTATGAGTGTCGAGTTTCTCGGTAGATTCACCGCCTTGAACTCTTCGTCCGTTAATGAACAAATCGTAGACGTCGTCAGCAGCGATCGTGATCTGCGCCGACTCGACCGACTTCAGCACGATCGACTTCCGGAAGTAGCAAGAAGTTTCCGGCACTTGCTCCTTTTTGTGCTTCGGCGACCAAATCCACTGCGCTTCGCCGCGCACAATCTGAGCGGGTGAAGCAGCTAGAAATAGTGTGGTGGCCAACAGGACCAACAGTGTGCGTTTTAGGCGAATTCGTAAATTCATTTGCGATCCCTCGCATAATGTCAGTATCCACTACCGACCAAACATCCTTGTCGTCGGCTGTACAACATACATACAGCACCCCCGAGAATTGCGAGGAAGCTTAACGACTATCCCGTCTTCTCCGCAATAGTGATTTCTCGACTACGCTAGCATCGGCCATGGCCTAACGCAGATCGCGGCTAGCAACTGCTGCTAGCAATTACGTCATTTCGGCTGCTGGCAGCGGCCGACGAAATTTGGAACGCGCCACCCAAACAATCGGATAAAGACTCAACATCGCAAACAATGTTAGTATGAAGATTCTGTCGTACCGCCAGCGAATCAGGGGTCTAAGCTCATCGTCAATTCTTTTTTCGTCGGCAGGGAGTTCGTCGTCGCGGCGCAACAATGAAGAGGCGAAATCGACGTCCAGCGAATGAGCCGAGAAACAGACACGGCCATTCACAAAACAAATGCCTCGGCCGTAGATCGTGTCCACAAACTCCTTTCGTTTTTGGTGGCCATCGAAACGATCGTCGTACTTGGGATTCGACAACAATCGCGCAGCCTCGGCGGCGGAGACATCGATTGGCTCCATCCAATTCACAGGTCTCTCGGGCATCTCGACAAGCAGGATCGTGCGCTCGTGCTCGTCGGTAATATTGCCAAATTTAATCGCTTGCCCCGTCGTCCAAGAAGCACGAGGACCTACGACTGCGACGTACGCCGTTTGTCTAGATGAATTGGCGAAGTGCGAGCTGCATTGGGCCGCACTGAAAATGCCCGGCATTTTGTCGGCAAGTTTTAGATTACTCGGCCCGTTCCACGGTTCGTCGAAATCGTACTGATCGTATAGTTGCGACCAGCCTAGTTCCGGTAATATCAGAACTCGCCAGCTATGCATTGGGCGACCGTCATCGTCGCTGACTACGGCCGGCGGAAACGACCCCCACTTGGCTTGATAGCTGTGCAACGCGATGGCGAGAATCTGAAGATTATTCCAGCACTTCGAATGCGGAGGACGGGGAGGAGGGGCATTAATTTGCACCCGGGGCATCAACAAGACGGCGATCGCGCCAATGATAGCTGCGATCACAAGCAGGCTTGCGACGTCTCGCAGGCGAATTTGCCAAATGAACTTGATGGCCCAGAATCCCGCAATCACACTGCCGGCGAGAACGCCCCAGACGCCAAACAGAGCGAGGCTAACGGCGAACAACGTCGCTGGATAGAATAGCCCCGCTAGGGAAAAGTGATACGAAGATGGAAGTTTCTCACCCATCCTCGCATTGTAGCTTGTTCAATTTCCGCGGGCTGCGCGAACTGAACTATCTAGAAACGCCGGCCGGAAGAACTGGAATCCTGAATTCCAAAATTGCCATTGGCGATATTGACGGGCTGCGAATCGAGCGCGAGAAGCTCGTCTATCATCCCCTGAGTATCGTTCGCTGTATGTTGAACGCGTTCGATCAATAACGATTTGATTGTGCCCAGCGAATCGAATAACAGAGGGCGGAACGTCGCCATAATACTTGAGGCAATTCTTTGATTCAGATCGGCATTGGGACTAGAGAGACTTAGCGATTCGTGAAACGACGAACGCAGCGCGGCGAACACCGCTTGCTGTCGCAGTTGAGAGGAACCTCTAGCGTGCGGCTTTTTCAATTGTTTGGCAAAATCGTAAGTACGGGTGATATCAAATGCTAAGTGACTAACGTCCGTTAGATGAGCAAAATAGGCCAACAGGATGTCGGTCCATTTTTCCGCTGAACTTCGCAGTCGATTCATGCGATCTGCGCAGCTTGCATGCTGTTGTTGGGAGAGTAGCAACAAATTGAGCATGCGATTGCGGACTTCCAGATGGCCAACCCACACATTCCGGGCGACAGGTTCCGCGCTGCTTTGTCCATGACGAAGATCGTGCGCACCAGCAATTGCGGTCCATACTCGAGTGAGCACCTCGCCCGCGGCAATCTCTTCGATTGTTGGCAACAGTAGCTGCCATAGCGAATCCGTATTCTCGTCACCCGAAACGAGAGGAACATGATAATTCGTCAACGTAGTGTGCCATCGCTGCAGACGACATTTGGACGCTGCCCAATAGCGTTCGAGTCCGTTTTCAGACAGACGGGGCGAGTCCTGAATGAAAACATCGCAATGAATGGCGATGAGCCCACTCAATTCGAGCAATTCCCTAGAGTGCATTAATGGATTCCGATTCGTGGAGACGTTGTGAAAATTCCCTTAACGCGAGAGCCTGAGGGGACTAGGCTCTCGCGTCGAGGGGGAAGAAGCGAATCCAAACTCAATGCGTGGGAAGTGGGAGTTCTTCGTTTGGACGACGGTCCTAATTTGCAAAGCCCGTGCCACTGACGTATCGGATGTCATGGCTATCGACCGAAGTGCAACCACAGAAAGGTTTAGAACGCACTTCAAGTGTAGATTCGGCAATGATGCAAAACTGCCACTGATTCGTTTTCGCGACCAGCTTTGGATTGGTGGGGGATTTTGCGAAACATTCTACGTCATTGAACAAACTCGTCATTGAACAAACTCGTCATTGAACAAACTCGTCATTGAACAAACTCGTCATTGAACAAACTCGTCGTTAGACAGACTCTACGAATCGCCGTTCGCGGGCAACACGAGGTCATGCCGCAGATGGTGCTTCAAAATGCGCACTACATCCAGGAACTTTGACATGTTCACCGGCTTGATAATGTAGGATTCGACATCCAACATTTCGCAACGCAGGCGATCTTCTTCGGCCTCGCAACTTGTCAGCACGACGACCGGTATTAGCTTGAGATGAAATGTCTCGCGGATTGCGCTGAGTACTTCGACACCATCCACCTTGGGGAGCAGTAAGTCGAGCAGCACCAAGTCCGGCTTAGGCGCCCGAACGAACTTCCCCTCTTGCTTAAGGAATTCGAGGGCCTCCTCGCCATCGCGAATCAAAGTCAGACGGTGGCGGACCTCACTGCGGGCAAGGGATCCAATGGTCAATCGCGCATCCATCAAGCTATCTTCGATTAGCAAGATTTCCATCGGGCTCCCCACCGTTTCGCCTCCGTGCTGAAGGCCGAGCGGTGATTCCGGTATTAAATTCATATTTGGTAACTTTCGAGCGCGACGAACAGAAACAGCCTATCACCCTGGACGATACAGAATTCTACCATTCCAAGGCAAGGAAGCTGAATACCCTGCAGAGCAATAAAACGGATCGGCACATCATGTCGCGATCAGCCACCGACGCCAATATCGTCCATGTACGCCTGAAGAATCAACTCTTGCTCTTTCCATTCGTGTTCTTTGAACTGCTGATAGTAACTGCCGAATTTGGCGGGCATCTTGGTTGCCAAGCTGGCCCAATTTCCTTCCGAGTACAAAGACTCTGCGTGCTCCACCAGCTCGCACATTGCCACGTACAGATACCGATGTTCACCTCGAATCGAATCCACTCGATCACTTATCCACGGTTCGACATGCGCCGGGTCGTCGAAATAGCCGTACGCCTCCTCCAATGCGAAATGGAGAGCGAGTTGATCTCGAAGTTCGTTTAACAATTCCACAAACTTCTTGGAGGCCCCATGAATTGAAATCGGCCGCGAGCAGAACTGCTCGACCGTGTCGAACAGTCCCCAGAGCCCTCGATTGACGTCCTTGATTTCTTGCAGGAAGGCCGCGTTTACTGTTACTGTCTTTGTCGCGATTATCGTAGCCATGATCATCCCTTTGTTTCCAAAGCCAACGTCGCACTAATAGAAATCGTGAACGTGCTGTGAAGAAACACGTCCAACTGGCCGTGTATATAGAACGCACAAAGGCGGTGAACTAGGAATCGTTAACTGAAAATAATCGAAAAGTAAGAAGTCGAACGGAATCGCGAACGGATGATAAGAATAGATTAAGAAAAGATCGGGCTCCACTGAGGAAGCTCCCATCAATGTAGGAGTCGCAGAAGCGTCTGTCAAATTCTTGCCAGCAACGCAACCGTCATAGACGTTGTGAAAACTAGCCAGACGGGAATCCTGCCGGCGAAGAAGTGAAGCATCACACTTCATGGATGTTGAATCAGTGTTTTCCACCGCAGTAGTACCGCGATTCAATCCTCGATGGGCTTGGTGGTTGCGTCATTGGGTGTCGTTTTGATGAAGTCGGAAAACCGCCGCAAGACGCTGCCAGAAATCCTCAATATGGGTTGGTCAGCAATAGTGCGTTCGAGCCACTCCCCGCCGACGATGTGACATTCGCTAGTCACAATCCCGCCACGTTTGGTGATGCTAAGTTCACTAAGTTGGCCGCGCCAAACGAGTCGCGGACCATTCGTGAGAGAGATCGCGATCAGATGTTGGTCGTATCCAAACAGCCAATGAGTCTTGCCCGCTGGTATTTCAGCGTCGTAAGTAATCCCGCGAACGGCCAATTCGAGTTGATGTTCATCACCTAACAGATCGAGTACTGCGCGGGCGACTTCGACGGGAAGCTTCGACGCTTTGACCGCAGTAACACTGCGAGACCGAAGGGCGTCCACGTAAGCTTGATTGAGCCGTTGCCTGGTTTTGTCGACGTCTTGTCGTAAACTGGCGGCCAAGTCGAAAATGTAATCATCCGTATCGAGATTGCGGGGCAGCGAAGAAACCTCCAATTTCAGCAAGTCGGCGAATAATTCATTTACAATTCTTCCCCGCGGATCGAGTTCGGGGCGGGCAATGAACCCAATGACCGCAGCTGCGGGTTCGCCATTCCATTGCTCAACTACGTCAGTCGTCGCCAGCTCGAACGAACTTGTCTGCCGCACAAGGGCCTTTGCTTCCTCAAAATCGAGCTGCTTTACGTTGACCAAAAAGCTCGTCAATGTTCGCAGCGCACTGGTCACCTGATCGTCTTCGCTGGCAGCTGACGTATTTGCTGTGATTAGCTTCACGCCAAGGCGAGTTTCCACACCGTACTGCCAACGATGAATTCGCGACGATATCGCCTCGGCGACGTGGCGCTGGGCGAAGTCTTCGAGTCGTCGCGCGATCGCCTCTCGGGCGTCGGTAGGCAAGAACTGATCGGCTTGATAGCGCTCGGGATCCGCAGAATGATGCTCGGCCAGGCAACGGTAAAGGAAGACTCGATCAAATTCGCATCGCAACTGGACTGCACTTAACTCTTTGAGCGTGCCGGCGAGTAGCGACGAGGTAAGCGGAAACTGTTTTGCGAGCTGAGTAAGTTCGACGGCGTAAATCCAATTTGCATCTCGGTGTCGAAAGTCGCCGCCGTAGATTCCTGCAACTTCGTAACCAATGATGCGAATCACATTGTGAAGCAGTCCAAGTGCCTGACGGTTGATGACTTTCGTTACGACCGCTTCGGCACTGCGCTTACCAACTTCACCCAAAAACCACCAGGCGCCCATGGTGAGCGGGTTGGCTCCGAACGCGAAGCGACCCAGGTAGTACGCACTGTTAAGGTACGGGATGTATGGCTTCGCTTTCTTGTAGGCACCATAGGTATTGACGGCTCGCTGGACGTAACCGTAGAGGTTGTTGAAACTCCGATCTTTAACGTTAATCGGAAGCTGATCGAGAACCAGCAGGAAATGAAGGCAAGCGCGGCTCGCCGCAGGAACGACTCGCGACAAACTCGTCTCGAGAAATGGACGTTCGAGATCGGGGCGATAGATTCTCGCCACGCGCTCAATCAAATCCAGCGCGTCATCGCGAAGAATGAACGCATCGAATTTTCCATCGGGAGAATATTTATTCGTTCGAATATTCTCGAATATCACCTCGCTCTCCGCCTCGAGCAGCGCAATCAGCTCCTTGTCCTTGCCCGCCAGCTCGGCACGAGAAAGCGCCTTGTCGGTCACTATACCGTCGGCGTCTCGTAGCTCTTCCACAGGATCAATCGTGTCGGTATTGAGATCGATGGGCTGTGGGAATTCGAGCCATTGATGAAGTGTGATGAAGCGATTGGCGAGCTCCTGCTCGCGGCGATCGAGGTCGGAACTGCGGTCCGACACTTCTTCGTTGATCTGCTCTCGCAGGCTGGCGAGTAACGCCTTCTCGTCATCCGTCGGTTCGCGACGGTTCAAAACTTGCTTGGCCAACATCATCACGCCAAACAGCACGAGGAAACTTCCCGCGATCGTAAGTGCATGCCAATATCCAAGTTGGCTTTCCGAACGCCATGCTACAAACAAAACCAACGCCATGCCGGCAAGCGCCATGGCGATAGGAATCAACGGCCGAAAGAGTGAATTGTTCATGGCAATTGCGAGGTAGTTTACAAATTAACGCGGACGTATATCGGTTATTCGGCGTCACGGAGGAATCTATTGACCAAGAACTTCACTTCGTGACGTGCGAGCAGAAGATAAATGACGGCTCCTGCCCCAATCAACACAATCAGGCGAGCCGATATTATCGTAACTGAATCCAGCGAGCGTTTCAGGGCAAAAACCGCCACGCCCATGATGGCCGAGTGCAGAAGTACCTTGAGTAGCTGGAAAATAAGCTGAGTGAACGGGAGCCGCGCAACCATGAAACTGAAAGCGAGGTACGGCCCTAAAATGGCGAAAACAGTGGTCAACGAATAACCCCATGCCACCCCCAGAACAGCGTTCATTTGCGTAAATCCATGGCGAGTGGCAAGCCAATACCCACAAAAATATCCCTGAATCAGTGCGAGGTTGATTACGAGGGAGGCGAAGAACAGCCGGTCGGCTCGACCAGTGGAAGCGAAAACACTGCCCGTAATATTGATTAACCCTTGTCCGATGATCGCAATTGCAAGAGCTTGCAGAACATACCCAGCAGCGGCCCATTTGGGACCACCTAATACGAGCATCACATCATCAGCGATCACAAATAGTCCAATTGCACTCGGGAAAAGAAGCGTCGCCGTCAGGCGATAGAAATCGATGGCGAGCGCGGCGTATTGCTTTGGAACTTGTCGAGTGCGGGAGAGAGCGGGGACCATCACTCCCGAAATAAGCGACGTCGTAAGTAGCACTGGCTTTTGCATCCATTGAAATGCTTGGCTGTACATTCCGAGCAATGCCAAGCCCCTGGGTGTACTCCCCAGCAGCCAAGCAAGAAACAGCTTGTCGATGTTTTGCCCAATGAAAAAAGCGAGGCTGCTAAGCGAGTAATAACTACTGAATCGAACGAGATGTGTCGAGTTACTGGCTGACAAATCCGAAATTTCACTACCCGTCCAACGCGGTCGCCAATTATCTGAAATCCAAAGAAGCAGCGATAGAACTAGGAGTTCAGAATACTGCTGCAGCACGAGTGACCAAACTCCAGCTCCGAGAAGAGCAGCGCTAATCGCTGAAATCGCACCGACTATCTGAGCCGCGATTCGAATGGTAGCCAGCCGTCGAAAGTCGAAATTTCTCTCCAGTCGCGATTGGTGCTGATTCCCCACAGCCGCAATCACAATCGTTCCCGTTAGCGCGAGACCAACCGCCAACATTTCGGGGGCGCCGAATAACAACGCGAGCAGCGGAATGACACAGCAACAGACAGCCGTAGAAACCGCTGCCCAACGGAGACCAATCCAAAAAAGCTG
The DNA here is from genome assembly GCA_047620805.1 of Pirellulaceae bacterium. Lineage (GTDB taxonomy): Bacteria > Planctomycetota > Planctomycetia > Pirellulales > Pirellulaceae > JBLHLE01. The sequence goes on along the minus strand of JBLHLE010000104.1, from coordinate 2,682 downwards.
AGAGTGCTGCGAATCCGTAATCGATTGCTCTTGAATCGAGGCGACATTCAATCCATGTGTTGCGAGAGTCCGTCCGAGCAGAATCGCCGGTAATGCCATGCCCAGCAAACCGTAGTGCTGTTGATCCAACAGCCGGTAACACATCATCACCGTAAGGATCGAAATCGCCTGGCTAACAAGTTGAGCGACGAGCAACGCCCGCGAACTCCGGCGAATTTTTGGCAGGAGATTATCTTCCGAGCGCCCAAGATCAGCTCGGCGATGTTTTCGTTTTGGACTCACGACGCTGGGCCTAACGGTTACGGTATGTTTTCGAACGGTATGGTTTCGAACGGTGTGGTTTCGAACGGTGTGGTTTGAAATGTGAGATTCGTCGGCGTTACAGAATGTTAGTCATTACCGACGAGTAGTTGCTGCAGAGTAGCGAAAGGAACCTAACTGAGGAATTGGCACTTAGAATTTTTCGAACAGGCGTACGGTTCGAAGTCCCCTCCCCACATAGGTAATCCGTTGAAGAGCAGACGGAATATGAAAAAAGGCCCAACTCGATTGCTCGGGTCGGGCCAGGTACCAGTTGATGAGGTTTTGACTAGCGAGCGCCGCAGTGCTCTCACTCGCTCGATGTCCATCGTTGTGAAACTCCCTCGAAAAGGAGCGACAACGACTGTCAAACATCTTATGATACATATGCTATGGCATATATACCTATTGTTCAACAGGCAAAACACACCGATTAGAAAATTTACGGAACAAGAGCGGGAGGCCGCCATCGCGTCAACCGACGTAAACACTTTACATAATGCCGTTTACGTAAAAACCACGCCAAATCAAACCGACGTAACCAATAGAACGCTGGCTTCTGCGGAGGCTGGACAGTTGTTTGCGTCTGTTCTGTCTTCAGCTGCAGATGTTTCGGAGCAGGGCAAAATAATTTCAAACTTCTTCTGCCGCGAAATTTCATCACTTTTCTCCGGGTCGGACAAAAAAACCGCGTCATCAACCTCTGTTGTTGCAACAAAAATAACCATTTTTCGTGTTGCGCTTTCGCAGAAAAGGGTTCTTGTTTGGTGAGCGGTTTTTTTGCAGCAAGGAGTTTAGCTTCATATCAAGAAACGAACTCTCGACTCATGACAAGAACTTCAATCCTCAATGGAACTCGCGAATGAATGCGTCTCCGGCCACAACATCAGATCTACGTAAAGACACGATTCTGCTATCAATGGTCAACGGAGTTGGGCCTCGCATCTACTCCGAACTCATCCATCGCTTCGAAACACCGACAAATGTGCTGAACGCCAAACTCTCCGATCTACAATCAATTACCGGCATCGGTGGGAAACTTAGTCATCGCATTGCGCTGGCACATCAACAAATCGACGTCGACAAGGAACTCAAGATCTGTCGCGACAACGATGTCGAAGTACTATTTCTCAACGACGCGCATTACCCTAAGACGCTGCGTGATATTCCCGACCCGCCAGTGGTTTTATTCCTCAAGGGAACAATCGAACCGACTGATTGCCTGGCCATCGCCATCGTTGGATCGCGAAGAGCGTCGACGTACGGACGGACACAGGCCAATCGACTCGCTCGGGAACTCTGCAATGCTGGCTTCGCGGTAGTCAGCGGGCTGGCTCGTGGAATTGACTCCGCCGCTCATCATTCGGCAATCCAACAGAACGGTAGAACCATTGCCGTCTTAGGTTCAGGAGTACTGAACATCTACCCTCCCGAACACAATGAACTTGCCAATGACGTTTGCCAAAACGGATGCCTCATCAGTGAATCCCCACCACTCCGCCAACCGTTCAGCGGTGCGTTTCCCCAACGGAATCGAATCATTACTGGCCTTTCACTTGGCGTCGTCGTCGTCGAGGCGAGCGCCAGATCCGGCGCGCTCATTTCCGCTCGACACGCATTGGAGCAAGGAAAAGAAGTGTTCGCAGTTCCCGGCCGCGTCGATAGCAACGAATCCAAAGGGTGTCATCAACTCCTCCGCGACGGTGCAAAACTGGTCGAGTCGATCGACGATATTCTTGAGGAACTTGGGCCACTGGCCCACGCCACGACAAAAGAGAATGGGGACGTGATTCTTCATCCCGTCGAACTGCAGCTCAACGAGATCGAGAACAATGTATTGATGCAGATAGATGTCGAACCGACGAGTATCGACGACATCTGTCACAAGAGTGAAATGCCGATTCACCAAGTATTGGCGACCGTCAGCGTGCTGGAAATGAAACATCTCGTGCAAAGGTTGAGTGGAAACTATGTCGCTCGCACTCGTTCCATCGTCCGCTAAGCCGTCTCCAATAGCCGACGCGAAAAGCTCATTGCAGAGGGCCTACTCTCAGAACAAGGATACGACGTTATGCTAACTTGCGTCCGCTATCAATTCCGAGAATCACGGCCATTCGAACCAGTTCAGCGACTGAATCCGCCTGCATCTTTTGCAGAACTTTGGCGCGACGCAATTCGACCGTCCGCAGCCCCATATCTAGTTCACTGGCAATCACTTTATTTGCTTTACCAGCGACCATTTGCTGCAACACGGCCCGTTCATTGTCGCTTAACTTTTGAGCTCGCGTCTTCAACAACGCTCTGACATGACGAATATTTAAACTCGACATACGCGATTCCAGTGCCCGCTCAATGTGGCTCCAAAGTTCGCTAGGCTGGAAA
>JBLHLE010000103.1:0-11432 GCA_047620805.1 Pirellulaceae bacterium | reverse complement strand
CCGAACGATGCTCCGCGATACCAGTCTTGAGAATCTGCGTTACGGTCGCTTCGGTCGGAATGGCGTTCGCCTTCTTGAATGCCGCGATCTGATCATCGAGTGGCGAGGCATTTGCGGTGGTCGCCACACCGATCAGCAAGAGGAGCAAAACTCCCCACGCGTTGCGGTTAGTGTCGGTGCGTTGAAGGTCATTGCGACTTTCGCTGCCATCGATTGTTATCGGTTTGTGATTTGTCATTGGATATTTCATTGTTTCGCCAGACTACTCCTGCCCTTCCTGCAATCGTTTAAGCTCCAGATCGCGATCGAGTCGCAGCAAGCGTTCGGTAGACAATTGCCCGCGCGCGTAAGCGGCCCATTTGCTTTCGGGGAAGTCGTAAGTGATGCGTTTATATAAGGCGTAAGCCTGTAGTTGGCCGTTCAGAGATTCGTGGCAGCGAGCGGCCCAGTACATGGCTTCCGACCGCAGTGTGGGACCGTTGTAGGCTTCGTCGTTGACGATGTTCATCAACGCCTTGATGGCGTCGTTAAACCGGTCGGCTCGCATGTAAATCTGACCAGCTCGCAGGCCCGCTTTGCCAGCGAGTTCGTGATCCGGAAAACGGGTTTGCAAACGTTCAAAAATCTGTGCCGCTTTGACGTATTCGATATGAGAGAGTTTCTTCAGTGCCGTGCCTTGGTGCTCGGCGTCTTTGTTGTCAGGGTCTTTGTTGTCAGGGTCTTTGTTGTCAGGGTCTTTGTTGTCAGGGTCTTTGTTGTCAGGGTCTTTGTTGTCAGGGTCGGCTTCGGCCTTGGCGAGCAGTGGAGCCGCCTCGCGTTCGTACGCTACCGCCTTGCGTTGGAAGTGCGTGCCGAGCCGGGCCATGGCCGTCGCGAGGTATTCCGACTCGGGGTATTTGTAAGCCAGCTTGACGAATTCCTGAGCGGCGATTTCCGGTTCATCCAGCGCCTCGTAGATGAGAGCAATTTTGAATTGGGCCTTCGACGCGTATTCGGTTTCGCCGTAACTGCCAGTGATCGTCATGAAGCGAGCCAGTGCAGCTTGGTAACGCCGCTTCCGTAGCTCGGGGTCAGTGGTGGCTTCCGCATCTTCCTGCGTCAGTCCGCCGAGCAGGTATTCTGCGTGAGAACGAGTCTCGAGATCGGTGAATTGGTTGACCGCGTTGGCCAACAGTTGCTTGGCACGGGTGAATTCACGGTCGGCTTGTTCCACTTCGCCAGTCGTGCGATGTCGGCGGGCGAGTTCGAGATAACTTTCGGCCATGGCGAACTGCGTGTGCATCGCCATCTCGGAGTCTTCGTATTGCTTCGAGAATGGAGCGATTGTTCCGTCCGATCCCTTGCCGACGGTGACGAATTGAGGTGGCGTCTTGCCGCCCGACGCGTCGGTGTAGCGGATACCGACCGTGTCGCCGTAGATTACGGGAAAGCCAAGTCGCCGAACGTCGTATTCTGTTGTCTTGTCGGCGTCGCCATTGCCTGCATTGCTATCGCCATTACTCGCATTCTCCGAAATATAGGTCAGTTGATAAGAGCCTTTGAAGATCCCGGTGTGGGTGTCCGTTTCGCGGAGGTAGACGTAATGTTTTTGATCGGACTTCGACGCCATGTAACATCGTACGGTGTCGCGACCGTCAGTGCGGTCGGCGGCTAGATCAATAACTCGCAGGTGCACTTTTTCCCCCACGAAGGCCTTGGTAAGCGGTCGGCGAAAACCTTCGGTCATTACGTCGAGCATCGGATGGGTAATGACTTTGGCGGAAGACGTGACCCACTGCATTTTGCCGGCGTCGTCTTTGAAACGCACGCCGATGTGAATCCGTTCGCCGCTGCGAACTGTTAGACCATACTGCTGCGGCAGTTTTAATTCTCTGACCGCTTCTGGATCGGCGCAGCTATACTTGGGCAAAATACCCGCGATCAATGGGACGGCCACTCGGAAACGTCCAGCTTGGGCGTAGTCCCTGATCCGTTGTTCGGCAGAGCGGGCAAGGGACAAGCTTTCGCCTTCGGTGGCCACAATTCGATAACCGGCGCGGAGCATACCTGGGTGAATGCGTGGTGCTTTGCCGAGCTCGGCACTGATTCGCAACGTGCCGGGAACATCTACATCAAACGATCCGTCCGGCGAGCCGCCTGAAATTTTCCGGCCCGCGTCGGTCTGCACGAAGAGATCGATCGTCGCAGTCGTCGACAGCGCGACGTGCGGAGCAATCACGTCGATCAACGCCGCTCGGCCATGGACTACTTCAATACCATCTTCTCCGGCATTCTTTGTATCAACGAATGTTTGTTGGATTTCATAACGGGAACGAATCCGCTCCATGATCGCCTGTTCGCGAGCGCTGGCATTGCGTCCTTCGAGGTCTGGCACAAAATCCGCGTGCAATTCTTCCGCGGGATCAGTGCCTTCCGGTACGACGCGTTCGACCGTCATGTGTGCCACTTCAATGGTTGGAGTTCGAAACGACGCGGATGGACAGGCGGCCGTGCGGTCGTAAGGAACGCCAGGCCGGTGATTCTCGGCGTCTCGGTAAGCTACGATTAATTTGCTATCGGCGGGAACGTAGATTTCATTCGGAGCACTCGCCTTCTTGGCAGTCGGTGTCACAAACGCGCGGAATGTACCCGTGGAAGCTCCCGTTTCCTGTGCGACGAACTGCAGTTCGTTGCCATCGCCATCGGTGGCCCGGAACGTGACTTCGTCCGGTTCTACTGAGACATCCATATCGGCATCGCGGATGACGACGGGGAACGGTTTGCCGTGCTGGAAGCGGAGCAGTCGTTCGTAGTTCGGCATTTTCTCGCCGTGTCGATTGCTGAACCGGGGCTCGATGTCGGCAAACTCGATTCGACCATCGCTGTAAGAAACATTTAGAAAACGCTCGTGCTTCTGCTTACCCTTGGTGACATAACGATCGTCTAGGTAGCGAACAGTGACTTTGTCTCCGGAGAGAATCTCTAGCAATTCATTTTTGCGCAGTTCGGCGAAGTCTTGCGGTACGGGAAGCAGCGTGTCGCCTTCGGGCGTCGTGAGCTTCAAGCGATTGAGCGACGGCACAGGTCCTTCGTTACTCGCAAAAACCAATCGTAGCAAACGTGCACGCGAGCCTTCCGCAAAGTTGACGGTAAACTTCGTTCCGTCCGCATTGGGAATGAGCGTTGCGGGCGCGTTGCGATGCTCTGGCGCGCCGTCGGGAAACCTTGTCGGATCGAAGAAAGTGTCGGGGCAAGCGACCAGTTCGTCATCGCCATCGAGATTTGCCTCGAGTTGGGTTGTGCGACCGAAACCGAACGTCGTCTGTACCCAGCCGATTCCCCATATCTCGAAGCGGTGCAGACCCGCTCGCAGATTGATTTCGCCTTCGAGTTTACCGCCAGTTGCTTGAAATTCTTCCTCTTCGGGTTTCGTCGTTGGCGTGATCGGACGTCCATCTACGGCCAGCATAAACTTCGGTGCCGAGCTCAATGACGGATGTGTGTTTTCAGGGATTTCATGCCGGCCCAGAGTCAGGCGAAAGTGGCGTGTTACGTCGGCGTGCTCGTAGAACCAGCCACGAAATCGATACACGACGTGCGGACAGTCATGCGCCCGGTGACGTTTCCACTTCAGTGCAGTCGGAACGGCCGCGGGCATGGCATTTGAAGGACCGGCAACATTTTGGGCGATCCCTTGCGGGAATTGCTGAGTCAGCCAGCCTTGCTCGAGATGGTGTTCGAGTTCCTGCAGTGCATTAACTGTGGGGCGAGCACCCATTTGATAACGGTCGGTGTCGCTCATGACGATAATCGACGGGTGCCACACTTTTGGAATCGCGATGGAAGCGGGTAATCCTTCAGCTTTGGGGATGGGATGGAGATCCAACTTGCTCCGCCCGACAGTCGTCCAGCGACCGGGGTTCATTGCCGTCTGGACAAGGAAGCTCTTCAGTCCAAATCCCGCGTCCGACGCTTCGATTTCCAAGGAACCAAGCGAGGCGTTGTCATTGAGATCGACCATAAACGAGTGCTGGGCATTTCTTGCTGACACCGGCCGCCAAGCATCGTAAGTGTTATTGGGGCTGATGATCATGTTAGGATTTCGTCCCGTCTCTGACGTCGATCCAACCGCCATCGCTTGCGCTCGAGAGGTGGGCACGGAGCCTTCAAACTGCCCGGTGTGCGTTCCCGTTTCCCGCAGCACGATGCGGCCGAGCGAATCGCCGCTGGACGAAACCACCGTGACTGGCAGTTCGTCGATCTCTGCCGTGCGACCGCGATCGGGATCAATCACTCGCAGATGGATAGGGTTGCCGGGCTTCACTCGCGTCTGCAGGGCGCGTTTGCGAGCAGCAGCGTTCGCCTCGGCTTTCAGCGCCGCGATCACATCGGGATCGGTGTTCGCGAGGTTGGTGATACCCTTGTTGTCCAGCGCGGCCGTCACCGATTCCATATCGGCCACACGCTGTTCGTTCTCCGTCAACAACTTGCGAGCCGAAGCCATGAGCACTGCATCCGAAGCCACGATGATCGGCCCGCCGCGGTTCTCACCGAGGTTGGTCACTTTCGCTCGAAACCGCTCGGAGTAGGCGTAAAAGATCTCGTCATCGCCGACGACCTGCAGAGTCTGATCGCCCGACTCGGCCTTGCCGAGCGACGTTCTCACTTCGCCGCGATACTTCGTCTTCTCGTCGCCGAACTGCCGCAGCAGCAGATGTTCTTTGTCGCCCGACGTGGCCCACACGACGACCTCGATCTCGCTGCCGCCGCTTGAGACCGACAACGTCGGATCGTTGAGCGTAACCTTCAGCACCTCGCCTGGCACGAGCGAAGCCTGCCGCGTGGCTGAACCCAGTTCGATTTCTGTCGCCTCGATCAGTCGCTTCAATTTGAGCTGTACGCGACCGCGGAGAATCGTGGCGTCGGAGTGCGTCGCATCACGCTCTAGCACCTTGGCGATCTCGTCGGCCGCATCCTCGTACTCTTCCATGTCGTAATAGACTTCGGCCCGAGCGTGATGGGCAGCCGTAGTCAATTGCGGAATTTTTTCCGACTCGAGTTCCACTAATGTGGTCAATGCCGCGTCAAAATCCTTCGAGATGCGTTCGATCCGCACGCGTCGCAACGTGGCTGTATGTCGAGCTAAGATGCCGGCGTAATTCTCGTTCTTCTGAATGCCTGCATAAATCTTGTGAGCTTCCGGCAACATGCCCCGCTGCATGGCGATGTCGCCGTAAGCGATCTCCAGCGCAAGTTTCTGCTCCGCGGAAAACGCCGTCGTCGATTCCTGTGACCACAACATCAACGCCTTGACCAGTTCTTCCTGCCGCAGTTCGTCGCGTCCATCGATCGTCCGTTGTAGCACCCACAATAGATATGGCACCGATAAATCGCGATGCACCGGCAGAAGCTGATCGGCATTTTCGTCGTACAGCTCGAGGGCACTGTCCTCGTTGCCGATCGCGAACTCGGCCTGCGACTTGTAAATCGGATAGGTCGGATCGGACGCGGGCACTGGCACTTCGATCAACCCCATCGCCAACGCTGCCTTGCCGCGAATCGACTTCAAACGCGGAATGTCCGTCTCGCGGTTGTAATAAGTATGCCCGTGACGATGCCGGGCAATCGTCTGCAACCCACATCGAGCCCAAGTACTCGCGGCCGACGAGTCGGTCTCGGCCAGCGTTTCGGCAAACGCGATCATCGGCTGCAAAGAATGATGATGCAGCTCCGTATGATGCCAGAAGTAAGCCGAGGTCTGGTGGAGAAGCAATCCGGTAGGACGAGCACTGATGCTCGTTCCTGGTAGGGGATCTTGGGGACTGGCAGGATGGCTCATTGTGCTTAAGTAATATTGCCAGAACCGTTCACCATACGTCCGGTCATATCCTTCGCGATGAAACGTCCTCATCGGCCCAGCCATCCGCAGCAATAACTCCATCACCTTTGGGTCCGTAAACACTGCATCATCAACTGCGGCGAGCTGCGCGAGGCCCAGAATCTCCATCCGCACTGGAGCCTTCTGAACTCCCTCAATCGCCGCCGAAAGTGCAGCCACTGTCTTCGCTACGTCGGGCTTGTAAACGGGCGCCTTTGGATCTGGCTCGGCTCCTGCTGGCATCGTCGGCTTCCAATCGGCAGGCGGCTGCATTAGCGCGAGCAAGTCCTTACACGCCAGTCGCGGATCGGACGCCGTCACGAAAGCAAACTGCTCCGGCGTCATCGCCGTATCTTTGAACCATTGCCGCGAAGCGTATCGCATTTCAAAAGGCAGCGTTTTAAAGACCGGCGACTTAAACAGCGCCGCCATCAACGCCACCGACTCGTCATTGTTTTCTGGGAACTGAGCGTTGATCCATGCCATCACCAGCCACGACTGGACCTTGCCCTGTTTCAAGCGAGCGGCGATCGTAGTTCGCAGAGCGGGCTCAAACGGATGTGGGCGATACAGGTCCTTGCCGTGTTCGCGCAGCCACTCCATCCCATGGTTGTAATGGGCGATTCGCAGGATGCTCGGATCGTAACGATAGGGGCTCAATCCGCGGCCTCTGCTTTCGACCAGACCATCAAACCCTTTCGAGATCGCGTCGCGGACCAACATTTGAGCGATCGGACTGTCGTCCTTGAGTAGTTCGGGGATTATCTCCGGCGTGAACGCCAAAACTTTTTTCAGTCGCTCGAAGACGCTGGGGAGCTTCGGCTGGGGAGAACGGAAATCCGACCAGAGTTTCCCGAATGCCGCAATGCGCAGAGTCGCAGAGTCCTCCTTCCGAGCGTCCACGGTTGCAAGTCCCCCCGCCAACTCGCCCCATTTTTTGCTTGCCTCGGGGGCAGTGGGTGCAGCGAAATACTTATGGAATGCTGCGAACCGAACATTCCGCTGATCGCGATGTTGGGGGAGACGCCACGCTTCGGGCCCCAGTAGCGCTGCTAGTGCTTTATCGAAATCCTTCTCCTCGCCTCCCACAGCAATGGCACGAATGAGCGACGCCTCGGGAGTCGAATTCTGTTCCAGATGCGGCGCCAGCTTGCTGGCCTCCTCGAAAGTCAGCGTCGTCCAACCCAGCTCCAAGGAGGGCCCCGACTTGCTGTTGACGACTTTCGGATTCGCCAGCACAAAGGCCCGCGTTTCTTCGACACTGAGCACCTGCGGTCCGCTGTCGTAGTAACGACTTTCCCACGACTGGTAAAAGTCGGCTTGCTGCAGTGGCCCTAACTTAGCAGCCGCCACCTTGATGGGAGCCAATTTGGCGTCGACATCAATCGGCCAGTACTTCTTCGGATCGTCTTTGTAATAACGCCCGCGGCGCTCGGCCCAACCGGTCTGCACCAGCTCGGCGTACCGCGGATATTTTTGCAATAGCGCTGTCGCTTCGACGATTGGCAACAACGCCTCGTTACCGTCCAGCAAATTCATGTTGTATTGTTTGACCGATACCGACCAGTCCAGCCGCAATTTCAATTTGTCGTCAAAGGTAATCCCTTTGGCGAGCGCCTTGACGTTGGCGGTGAATCCCGCCGGGAATCGCGAGTGGTCCATTCGCCAGCCGGCAATCTCACTTAGCAACCAGCGAAAGTACACGTCGTATCGAGCGACGAGCAGATCGTCCGACATATTGGCATCATCTACACAGGCCAGCAACCGTTCGGCAACCGCCTCGTGATCTCGCCGCCCCATGGCGGTATCGAGAAACCATGTATCAAATTGCCGAGCTCGATCGCAGACATGGAGTCGATGCCCTTCGTTGGCCATAAACGCGTAAGCGCTTTCCACGTCGCCAAGCTGATCCAACAGCAAGATGTTTACTGCGTACAAAGCATCTGCCGCCGATTCCGATTTTAGGTCCGCTCGTTTCAGATACTGCTGATAGATCGCCGCCGCCCCTCGCCAATCACCACTCAATTCCGCAGCTTGCGCCGCGCGATAGAGGAGCAGCGGTTCTTGAGCCACGTTCTCGCGCAACCACAGCCGTGTCAATGCGATCGCTTGAGTTGGCTTGCTTTCAGCAATTCCAGTTTCGAGTAACGAGATAATGGCATCTTCCGATTGGGTTGCGGGAGATGCAGAGACTGTCGCGCGTTGGTTATCAAACGTATCTTGTGCAAGGGCAACATGAGCCGACACACAGATACACAACATCAACATCGCGCGAAAACATCGTCGTTTTATTGAGTTCAATTTCAGCATCATGATCTTTCGGGCCGTTGGCTCAGGAGAATCTCTCTTCTCTGGCGTCATTTGCATTCTTCTATTCCTGCTTTAACGCCGCCAATTTCTTCTGTGCTTCGGACACGTGTTTACTCGACGGGTAGTCGAACACCAACTGTTGCAATTTCTGTCGAGAGAGATCGTTGTCGCCCATTCGGAATCCCACCTGAGCCCACAGCAGCAGCATTTCGTCGAGAAATTCCGCGTCGGGAAAATCGGCGAAAACTGTTTCGAGCAAATCCGAGGCCTCAGAAAAGTCCTCGGTGTCGACATAAAAACGCACGACTTCGCTCAATGCCTTTGCTGCGTACGCGCTCTCCGGATAAGTCTGATACACCTTGCGAAATGCGGCAATCGCACCGCCCATCGCGCGATGCCGCTCGGTGGCGGCGACTCGGCCCGCCTCCGTCCAGCGACTCTTGTGTTTCTCTTCAAATTCTTTATCAACCTGTTTCTGCAATACCTCGCCGATGCCGAATTGAGCCTCGGCGGCCGAGATCGGATTCTGCAATGCGAGCACGCGGTTGTAACTCTTGACCGCTTCCGCATACTCGCCCTTTTCGGCGAGCGCGCGACTCAGAGCCATTAATGCCTGATCGGCCAGCACTGATTCGGGATAGAGGCGATTGAATGCCTGGCACGTTGCCGTGGCCGCGACAAAATCGTCCTTGAGAATCTCGCTTTCCCACTTAAGTTTGAACGCCTGCTCAAGCAAGTCGCCAGTGATCCGTTTCCGATCGAGGATGATCGAATTGACTTTCTTCAACGCTTCATCGGCCCGCTGCGCAGCGCGATCATCCAGCCCCATGTCCTTGTAGATCGCCCCTAGACCTTTGAGTGCCTCCGCTTCAACCGCATTCTTGCGAGCTTTCAGCACTGCCTCGAATACCACAAACTGGTCGGCGGTAACGCCTGAGTTCACCGATCCGGATACCTTGATCCGGGCTTTCGTTACCCGCTCGTTGTCGCCGTAAAGATGCACTTTATCGACGTAGGTCACTTCGAGTTCGTCGAGTTCGTCGCAATGCAAAACGTCGTCTTGCTGATCGGGCGCTGAGTCGCCGAGGGGAGCCAACTTGACCTTGCTGGTAAACACGCCCGTGCGGATGTTCTGGCCACTTGAGTCTCCACTCGCTCGCTCGGACAGCGTGATGGTCACGGAGTCGCGTTCTTTCCAAACATCCTTTTCGTCATCCTGAATGGCAAAGATATCCAGTGCGCCGTCGTCACCCGCATCCGCGGCGTCGGACGCAGCGACTTTGTAAAGCGACTTGACCGTGATCGTGATCGACTCGGCTTTCGGAGACACGTCTAGATCGGCATCACGTAGCAACACCGCCTGCGGCTGACCGGGAAACGCGATGTAAGCCGGTGTTGAAAAGTCACCCAGGAAAAATCCGATCGTACCCGTGCTTACGGCCTGGACCGTGCCGCTGCGCTCGACGTCCTTGCTTCCGTCCAGTGTGCTGTCGTCCATGTAAGTCACGGTCAGTGTATCGCCGCCGAACATTTGCAGCACGCCGTCGCCAGGTTTGGCGATGCCGATTTCCGTTGGAGCCGACGTCAACGCCTCGTTCTTTTTCCCCGCGACCGGAACGCCGGTGAGGACCTCGCTATCACCGCTGCTGATGGTGACGCGAGCCTTGACGTCTTTGCCGACCTTCCGTAGCACGGGGATATCTGCGTCCGAAATCTTGGCGTAAAAACGCTGACCGATTTCCACTCGCCCGATCTTGCCTTCGCCAGTTTCCTCGACCTCAGTCCCGACTAGCGAAAGCCCGTCGATAGCCTTATTCCAGCTTCGCAAGTTGTAATGGCTCATGCCGATGTAATAGTACGCCTTGTTGGCCCATTTGCTCTTGCCAGCCACTTCCGTCAATCGGCGAAACATCGGAAAAGCCGACGTGTATTGACCGCTCTGGTAATATGAAAATCCGGCTTGAAACAAGGATTCGCGGTACAGCTCAGTTTCTTCCGGCGACGGTGTCTCGCCGGGAAGCGGCGCGAGCAATCGAGACAGCAACAAGAAGTGGCTGAGCGCTTCCTTCGACTTGCGTTGATCCAGGAAGTGCCGCCCTATGACCATGTGAGCTTGGTAGCCAAGGATGCTACCCGGGTTATCACGAATCACCGTGTCCAGCATTGTCAGGCCACGCTCGTATTGCTTGTACTCCATCAGCTCGACCGCCTTGTCGAACAAGTGTTTCGCTCGGCGATCCACTTCAATCGCGGCTCGGGGCCGAGGCTGCGGATCGTCGTCCTGGGCGATTGCCGGAGTGAGAATCGCAAGCGCCATGAAGAAGACGTAACCTACGAAAATCGGTTTAACTTGGTTTGCCATATCTGGTTCCTTTACAGGACTATCTGTCGTGCTCTCGCTCTTAATCTTGCTCTTACTTCCAAGCAATCAATCGATTGCACTCGCTTCTCCACCTATGATCTTCACACCGTAACTCTCCAGGCGATCATGTGCCTGGCTAGACTGGCCACTCTTGGGATAGCGGCGAAGCACTAGCTGCAATTGCTGAACTTCTTTCGCCTTATCTCCACTTGTCTTGTAGATGTCGGCAGCCTTCAGACTGGCCGTTGCCGCGACAGCGCCGCCGAGCGTCTCCAGTTCACGAGTCAATTTGATCGCTTGGTCGTATTGTTTCAGCGCGACTTGGCAACCGATTACCGCCCAAGTCGAATCGGGCTGGCGGTTGGCTGCCTGGTAAAGTTTGATGGCTTCCGCATGTTGCCCTTGCCATTGGGTTAGCACGGCATGGGGCCAGACCACTGCCTGAGCGTGATCGGGCGACTTTCGTAGCAGGGGGATCTCTGCCAAGGCTTTCTGCTGCATGTCGCCGTTGCGATTTGAGCGGGCGTAGTAGAAGTCGAATCGCGTGCGGGCGGCATACAGCGAATCCTTCATTCGAGCAACATGACGAAGGAAGCCTTCTTCGCCTTCAAAGTTGGCGGCGAAGTTGGCCAAGTCACGCAATTTGTCGTCGGCCATGCCGTCGTGACGGACACTACGAAACACCGTCTCGGCTTCAGTGACCATGCGGTAAGGATGCCACAGATGCTTTGCCAAAGCCAACTTCTCTTCGTTCTTTAGTCCCGCGACCAACGGCTGACCATGCTCAGCATAGAAAGCGGATCGGGCCTTGGTATCAGCAAAGTGTCCGAGCCACGCCTTTACGCGATCCAGGGTCACTGGCTTGAGTTTGAATTGCGTGATCATACGCTCGCCCCATTTCAC
>JBLHLE010000102.1:0-11435 GCA_047620805.1 Pirellulaceae bacterium | reverse complement strand
GGGAAGGACGGTCGCAAGTTGCCGCCAGGGTCGGAGGTCGCCATCTTCGGCATCTGGCGGCGTCAGGCGTTCAAAGAAGTGCACCCCGATATCCTCGTCACCTTTGCCTGCCGTGTACCACATCACTGATGACTCGACAGCGACGATCTCCTCAGGTTTAATCGCATCGATTTGAACGTCGAACTGTAGCTTGTCTCCCGAATGATAGACTTCGCGTCGCGAGACGAGTTGAATACTAATCAGCGGATCCATCGTGGCCCTCCTCCGCGAGAAGTTTGTCGACTCGCGGCAATTGCGGGTATACAACGATGGGGAATTGCCGTTCAAATGGCGGCCAGTCGTCGGCGTTGCCTGTAACGATTAGCCGCCATTGAATCCGGTTGTTGTTTGCTTGAAAAGAATGGATCGCATCGGCAGGGATTCTCAGTTCGCACTCGTGAACGAACGGTTCACCTGGTTTGATCATAAAGTCGGCGTCTTCAAAGAGGCATTTCTCGTAAACAAACCGCGACTCGGTTCGAGTGTCCGTACCTTGGTTGTAAGAGGCCAGTTCCTCACAGGCCAAACGAACCTGGTAATGGTTCAGAGTCATATGTCCGGCCTGCGAGAGATAGAACTCGTACTTGCCATTGGGGACTAGCGGGTGGCTCGAAATCTCGACGCTCGTCGGACCGATACTCGTCTGCTGCCAAAGTTGGCAAAAGAATTGGTAGATCGCCCAAAGTCCGATTGCGACAAACGGAATCGTGAAGATCGTCAAAAAGAAACTCCGCTCGCCAGTGAATTGGGCCTGCGTAGTCTTACTGAGCAATATCGTGGAGATCGCGTTCCAGACGACGCAGAATGTCGTTACAGCGGCCAAACGCCAGGCCGGCGAATGCGCCATGGGAAGGCGATATTGGAGTTGAACGCCAGGGCTATTGGTGATGTTTGCATCGCGAGGGACGTTGGGGAATTCTTTCGCAGACGGCATCGCTTCGCTAATGATCTCCATGCCTGCCGCCCGTTTGGCCAAGGATGACCGTCTTTCCACGGACGTACCCACTCGGAATACCGTAAACGAGACGCCGCTACCACCGATCACCAAGAAAGAGATCAGGACAATGATCACCAGCCAAAAGGCAAACTGAGAGTCGTTGAAGATCGGCCAACTTGTTTCCAGCAGCAAACTGGCAAAGACAGCGATGAGTGGCACGAGCCCGAGCAGGAACAAAGCACCGAAAAACGTCGCTTCGCCCACGCTGCCGACGAGTTGAGAGCCGGTCTGCCGCTGACCGCGTTTTTTTTCCCAGACTCGAAACAGTCTCGCCACGTTTCTCCTCGCTTCTTAACGCGAAAGTGATACCTTCTGACAGTAGTAGCTTTTCGCTGCGCGCGAATGAAGATACACTTGCTGTCAGCTGGATATTCTCGCTTCTCGGTCGAAAAGCTTCAACCGGGTCGACTCGAAAATCCGGAACCTGCCAAAAGTTGGATGGTTATCCAGCGCCGCTCGCTCTAGTAAGGCGTGGCCGAGTGCTAGGGAGCGGACAAGCACAGTTCCACAATTGAGTAATTCAAACGAATTCAACGGTCCGAAACTGAAATTCTAAGCCGCGACTGAAAGGTCGAAACGATGCAGATCCACTATGCGACTATCTCACCGCGTTTCGTGTTAATTGCGATATTGGCCTGCTGTGGAACCGGTTCTGTTTTCGCCGGTGACTGGCCTCAAATTCTCGGACCAAACCGGGACGGCACCGCCATCGGCGAAACGGTCAAAGCTTGGCCGCCGCAGGGGCCGCAGTTGGATTGGAGCTACGCCATCGGCCAGGGCTTCAGTGGCCCTGCTGTCGTGGGCGACACGGTGATCGTATTTCATCGAGTAGTCGCAAGCGAGCGCGTCGAAATCGAGCGCGTCGAAGCACTCAGTGCTCAAACGGGAAAACAGTTATGGAAAACTGATTTCGATGCCACCTACGCCGGCGGCATCAATCCCGATACTGGGCCCAGGTGTGTTCCGGTTGTCTCAGGCGACGCAGTTATCTTGCACGGAGCTGCCGGCGACCTGCACTGCGTTGCGCTGAAAGACGGAGCCAAGCGTTGGTCGCTTGATACTTGGCGAGACTTTAATGCACCCCAAGGCTACTTTGGCGCCGGCACAACGCCGATCGTTATTGGGAAAAACGTCATCGTCAACGTCGGTGGCAAACAGGGCGGAGTCGTCGCGTTCAATCTCGCCGATGGTAAAGTCGTCTGGTCTGCCGTTCAAGACACGGCCAGTTATTCTTCTCCGGTGTTGGCAAAATTCAGAGGCAAAGATTACGTCGTTTTGGTGACTCGTACTAAATGTTCGGCACTCGATCCCGCCAATGGAAAAGCACTATTTGAATTTCCCTTTGGACAGCGTGGACCAACTGTCAACGCCGCTACTCCACTCGTGTTCGGAAACAAGTTCTTCCTGACGGCGAGTTACGGAATTGGCGGGAAGCTCTTCGAAGTTGCCAAAGATAAACCGGCGACGATCTGGGAAAACGACAGCGCTCTGTCCTCGCAGTACAATACGCCCGTGCACAATGGAGGGTTCCTGTACGGCTCGCATGGACGTGAAGACGGTGGTCGGACAAGTTTGCGATGCGTCGACGCCGCTAACGGCGAAGTCAATTGGTCTTCCGATCGTTCTAGTGTCGCCAGCGTCATCTTGGCGGGACAACATCTCATCGTTCTCACCGCCGACGGAAACTTAAGCCTTGTCAAGATTAATCCGGGCGCTTATAGCCAACTCGCAAACTACAGCGTTACGACAGGTGTAACTCGCGCACTTCCCGCGCTATCCAACGGCAAGCTCTTTATTCGCATTAACGGCGACGGTGGCAAGAACGAATTGAAGTGCTTCAATATCGGCGCGAAGTAACAGAAGCGTCGAGGGATGGTCGTCAACTAAGTAGAGCGTGAAAGAAAACAGGACGATAAGAAAACGGGCCCAATGGTGGGCCCCGCATCTTATACAATCGCGTTCGCTAGCCGGCGGCGCGGCGAATCGTTTCTTCGGCGATACGCGGTTGCGTTGTATCCATTTGAACGGTCGCCGAACGCGGACTGCGCCGCTCACTCACGAAGCCACGCTTGCCGTCAGACAAAAAGTCGAAATACGTCTTAGCGTGTCCGTCGAGTCCAGCAAGCTCTTGCAGGACCTCGTCCCACCGCAGTCCGCTGCGGTACATGACGCGATACAACGCTTTGATTTCCTTGATGTCGGTCGAGGTAAAGCCGTTGCGTTTGAGTCCAACTCGGTTGATGCCCACAGCGCTTGCACTGTGTCCATCGAGCATTAAATACGGTGGCACATCTTGAGTTACTCGAGCCAAGCCGCCGATCATACAATAGGGGCCGATGCGACAGAATTGATGAATACCCGCGCCACCCGATACGATAGCTCCGTCCGCTAACTTTACGTGTCCGCCAATCATCACATTGTTGGCCAGGATCGTATCATTGCCGACGACCGCGTCGTGGCCGACGTGGGAGTTCACCATAAAAAGGTTGCGATCGCCAACTGTCGTCGTCGAACCTTCATTAAACGCCCGATGAAGCGTGACGTTTTCGCGAATCATATTGGCGTCGCCAATAACCAATTCGCCCTGCCGCTCTCCGACGCCTTTATGTTGCGGGCATCCGCCGAGCGTAACGCCCTCGCTGATCTCGTTCCGTTCACCGAGCCGAGTTCCCGTTTTGATAGCTACGTGGCTGGCAAGACGGCAACCCGCTCCCAATTCCACGCCGGCCTCAATCAGTGAGAATGGGCCAATTTCGACGTCCGAACCTATCTTGGCATCTGGATGCACCAACGCGAGCGGATGTATCACGGTCAATTCTTCCTTGAATCTCAGTGTTTGCAGGTGCTGCCACGACAATGTTTACGGCAAGTCGCCGCTGGACTGGATTGCGTCGTGTTTCGGGTCTCATCCGCTTCCGTGCGAATATCATTAGACCTCGTGCAGTTTCGAGCCTCATCTCTCTCATCGGCTTGCGTTATTATATGGATTAGACTGATTTTGAGGACCTCGATTTGGCCCCCCCTGCGAAGTCTGGCCGAAAATTGTTAAATTAGTAAGGTTCTGACACCCTGCTAGCAGCGAATGTAACTGAAAAAGGAGCCGAAATTGGCGACAATTAAAGAACTTTACAACGAAGCCGAAGATCTACGTGACGCTGGGAATTACGAAGACGCTATCAAAAAATGCGACGAAATCCTCGCAATCGACGATTCCTACGCGATGGCACACCTAGCTTTGGCCCACATTTATTCCGGATTGGGAAAGGCTGAAGACTCCGTGCGACACGGCGAGCGAGCTTTAGCTCTCGACTCTGACGATGCCCAAACCTATCGCGTGATGAGCATCGTTTATCGCAAAGCGTACGAGTCGACTCAGGACATGTCGTTTATCCAGAAGGCTGAAGATGCCATGGCTCGCGCCAACATGATGGATTAATTCGCAATGTCACAACAACGGCAATCAACAGGCGTTCTTGGACTCGATGAAATCCTCGGTGGTGGTCTCATTCCAGGAACCCTGACGGTAGTAGCTGGGGCCACTGGCATCGGCAAGACTCAATTTGGCGTCCACTACACAAATGCTGGAATGCAGCAAGAGAAGCGTCGCGGTATCCTCTTTGACGTAAGCGCGCGAGGTGATTCGCAGAGTCATGGAGAGTACACCAAACGGATGTTCGACTGGGAGTTGGATGTCGCCGACAGTCAATTAGTGGAACTGGATAATTTTTTTGCCGACCAACGCGAACACGGTGACTACCTCCACGTTTTCGACTATCGTGGCCGCCGCGTAACTCGCCGCGATCTAGACTGGGACGAATGGAACCAGTGGCAAGCTCAGCTCAATCAAAAGCTTCGCGGCGCGATCGCGTTTCTCTATGGCAACTTCGTAAACGGTACGCGTCGCGTCGTAGTGGATGGCTTCGAGCCGACGGAGACGCCCAACGATTCGATTCAGCTGAATCTGTTCGAGTACATTTATCATCAAGTTTTGCGGAAGGACCCCGAGTGGGTGGCCCGCGATCTGTTTCGCGAAGCCTATCGTCGCAATGCAGAGCAGGCAGCCGCCAATACCTACGACTCAACTCAGATCGGGTGTGTGATGCTCTATACCTCTCACGAGATGATGTTAGACGATATGATCGCCCGACCACTGGACGAAGGTGATGCGCTTTCCAATGCCAATACCCTGATCTATATGGGGAAGATTCGACGCGGCGAGCGAGTCCTTCGCGCTATTTATGTCGCCAAGCACCGCGGCAGTGCATGTAGCGATGAGATCATTCCGTACACGATTGACGAGAATGGATTGAAAATATTGTAATGTGGTTGTGATATCGAGAAAAACCGTCAGGCAAATGACAAGCTGCAAACAAATGACTCATTGATGGTTGTTTGTCATTTGTTTTTTGAGTTTTGTCATTTATCTCTTACGTGACATTTTCAGCTGCGCTGAGCGATTCCCAAGCGGCGATCAGCAAGTTGGCAGCTTTGTCGACGTCTTCTTCGGAGGTATACCAGCCGACTGATAGTCGCACGCAACCGCGGGCGATTTCCGGAGACAAGCCCATCGCGGCGAGGGTTGGAGAGAGAGCAGTGCTGCCGCTGTGGCAGGCGCTGCCGGTGGACGCCATGAGTTCCGGAGTGCGGGCGAGCAGGTCGTAGCCATAAATTTTCGGGAAGTTGACGCTGAGCGTATTGGGAAGACGTTCTGCGAGCGAACCGTTGATGGTGAGATTGGGTCCGATTGCTGACCGCAGTCGAGCGTACAGTCGGTCGCGAAGTCGAGCTAATCGATCGGCGGCGTCATCCAGACCTCGCGCGGCGAGCAAGGCAGCGCGGCCCATGGCGACGATGTACGGGACGTTTTCGGTTCCAGCTCGGAGCCCACATTCATGTCCCGCTCCGTGGATCACCGGCTCCAGGTGAATTCCGCGTCTTACAAACAAGACGCCGACGCCTTTGGGGGCGTAGATCTTGTGACCGGCGATTGTCAACATGTCGACATTTAATTCGTCGACTGCAGTCCGGATTTTGCCGACGCTTTGAGCTGCGTCGGTGTGGAACAAGATATCGCGGCTATGACACGCTTCGGCAATTGCGCGAATCGGTTGCACAACACCCGTCTCGTTGTTGGCGTGCATGATGGACACCAGCAGCGTATCTGGCCGGAGCGCATTTTCGACGACATTCGCTTGCACCACTCCGTGCTCGTTGCAGGGAACGATCGTCAGATCGTAGCCGATCTTCTCGAGGTATTTTGCAGTCTCCATGACCGCTGGATGTTCAATGGTGGATATTACCAAGTGACCGCCAACGGCAGGGGCTTGTCTCATCATGACGCCCTTAAGCGCCAAGTTATTGCTTTCCGTTCCGCATGACGTGAAGACGATTTCGTCGACATCGGACCCCAGCATTGAGGCGATCTTGCTGCGCGAGTCTTCGATGGCTTCGTGACAAGCTCGTCCCATCGAATGGCTGCTGGACGGGTTGCCGAAATGCTCGGAAAGAAATGGCGCCATAGCCTCTTGCACGCTGGGGGCAATGGGAGTGGTGGCGTTGTAGTCGAGGTAAATGTTCTTCATGGTCCTCAAGGCTCGCTAACTGTGCGGTCATAAAGATTGCCCGTGCCGAGGACCGCAACGATTGTCGATTGCAATTGTCGACTGCAATTGTCGACTGCAATTTCCGTCGTTCTGGCCGGTCGTCAGCAAAGAGTTAGCATAGAGCTAGGACCGAGGATTCACAAGAGTCCTCCGCTAGCGCAATCGAAGCCCTCGGACCCAAAGAATTCGGGCTCGAGGGCAACGGGCGGGGAAGAATCGCTGTTTTGGACTGAGTCGCCTCGGTTACGGCGTCTCAGCGTCGAGCTCTGCTGCAGCACAGTCGACAAAGCCTTCGTCGACACATTCCGACATTGTCTTGATGTTCAATGACTCCAGCACTTCCGCCAAGTCCTGAAGCTCGCCGATCATTGCGTTGCGGACGGCACCCAGGCCGCCAATGATTCCGATAACGACTACCGTGATCAAGAGAATCCACTCGAGAGTGAGTACTCCGCGACGGCTATTACGTCTGTTCCGTTTTGACCGCTTAAACCAATTCATAAGGCACTCTAGGTCTGAAGATGGAGATACAAAAAACGCGGTATAGAAGGTAAATGCACACGGCGTTCCGAATCGAGAATGAAATTCGCCGACGGCCTCCTGATGCTGCACTTGCTCCCCAAAATAACCACCTGTATCGAATAATTTCTTCGTGAAAAAGAATTTGGCGCCGACCTCGCGTGTTTCAGTCTCGAAACGCTTTTCGAGACGCGATGTTTCCGAAGTGAAACAGTGTGTAAATGAATCAACACTTTCACTCGCGATTTCCGTTCAGATCGGGTTGTGAGGGTTAAGACGATTGTACAAATGAGCGACGATGTAACGAGTTGTAAACGGTGTCAGCAGCGGAATGCTCCAACGACTGCCACCGCCTTCTGCCGCTGCGACGCTTGGTCATGTTTTTTGAGGGCAGAAGAAGGAGCCAAGAAGATTGGGGGTAAGTAAGGAGGACAGGATGTGGAGGACAGGATGTGGAGGACAGGTTCCTTGTCCAATTGCTTGCGGAATATTCCGAGAAGGCCGATGATGTCGACAAGAGGCAAACAGTGAGTGGAACGAAGGAGACTCGGAATGCGTAAAGTCAATTGCAACAAAACGCACCTGGACATGACTCCGATGGTCGACGTGACGTTTCTTCTGTTGATCTTCTTTATGGTCACGGCGTCGTTCTCTCTGCAGAATGTCTTTCCGGTACCAACGCCAGCCGAGACCGATGTCGGGCAGAAGGAGAAGGAGAAGGAGACGGAGACGGAGAAGGAGACGGAGAAGGAGACGGAGAAGGAGACGGAGTTGTTGACTGTGAGTATCGATGAATTCAATACGTTTACTGTCGCGACCAGCCATTGGGTCGAAGAGGCACCGAGCAAGCAGGATTTGTACATTCAACTGCAGCGTGCCGTTAGCGAAGAAAAACCCGCTCGAATGCTAGTCCGAGCAAGTCGCGAGTGCATGCACGAGAAAGTGGTCGCCGCGATCGACGCCGGAAGCCACTTTGGGTTGAGCGAACTACAGCTACAGACGATCGACTAGCTACTCAGTGGCTGTGGCAACTTGCAAGTCTGTGTTGTTAATTTTGGCGTTGTCGCCGCCCGCGTTGTCGCCGCCCGCGTTTGGTGTCTTTGAGCGGACATCGGTGTCAGCGCAACAGGCTGGCGTCGAGAACGAATTACTAACTCGTTGGATCAGCGGTTGAATTGGCAAAGTGTAGATCTGAATCAGAACAAATACTGCGATGTAGCTGAAACGGAATCCCGATTCCTTTTTGGAGCACTGTGCCAGACCGAGCATCATAAGCATCCAACCGAATCCACGAACAGTTGCGAAGGCATAAGTGGTCACGGCAAACAACAACAGGACGCTGTTGCGGCTAGTAGCGGTCCAGCGGTTATTGGGCAACAAAAACAGGACGGCGAAAGCTAACTCGATCAGCAGCGTCCACCAAGTGGTGATTTGTGCCAATAGTGCGACGGCAGAACCGCCGCCTAGTTGCACGTTGTTGACTGTGATGTCGCGGAGGTAGCCCGCGACCAGCAAGTCCCGTAACTCGCGATTGTCACCGAGCGTCGTGGAGCTGACGCCGGCAAACCAACGGGCGAAGTAGTCAAATCTGCCATCCAGGAGCAAAGTATGTTGGAAAAAGGCACCGTTCATGTACTCGAACGTCCCTACTTTCCAGGCTACGGCAAATGCCATGCTGAGCCCCAGCAATAAACGGCTGGTGCGGTGCATGGCTTCTTCCTGCACTTTGACTGGTAGGGAAAATACGGCGCAGAGTGCGAGGCACCAGTAACACAGCATGTACTTGTGGTTGTCGGACGATTCCCAGTTGAGATAAATGGTGGCCCCGATCAACGCGGCGACGATATACCAGAACTGAGTTTTCTTGAGTAGTTCCTGATAGGCCAAGCCGGCTATGCATAGGACCAACAGCGGAGTGCGGAGGTACCAGATATCGGGGGCCGTTGTAAGCAGCAGAATGACGGTTAGCAAAGGCACGATTTGCATTAAATCGATGTTGCCCATCTTGCGAGTCAGTTGCGGAATCGCTTTTGCCCAAATCTTAGCGGACATCACAGTTCCTCCGTCAAGTTGCGGACGACGTCGAATTGTTTCTCGGCGACGAGTTGATTATTGCTTTTGTCGTAATGATATTTCCAATACTCAAGGCGAATGGCTTTCACCGGGATTGCCGCGGAATCCACTTTTTCCGCACGGCGGCCTCGAGTTGCCGCGATCTTCCAGCGTTCGCCTAGCAGCTGTTTTCTGTCGGTCAGCGCGAGCAGCTTGGAAGGATACAGAATGTCGCGGTCGGCGACTGAGTCGGGGGAGTGGTTCGCATGCTGAGTGGCTATTTTTCGCCAACGCATTTCGGGGCTATACCAGCGGAAGTTCGCTAATTCAGTCGCCAATAAATCGAGTTGCGATTTTTGCGGCGCGGCGCGAAATTCGGTTTCGCGTTTTTTCATTTGGTCCGGGATATCGACAGGGATTTCGCCTGTTTCCGTGACGAGATAGGCGCGAACGAAGCGGGCTGTGCGGGCGTCGACCGTGGAGAACATCCCGAATCCGCCACCCTTCCATTGTGTCTGGTCGATTGTCATGACCCGCACAAAATGAACGCTGGCGATGAGAATTAGACAGACGGGGGCCAACCAAACTCGCCGATAAAAGGAGGGGCTACCCAATGCGAATTGTTCGTCGCGTTCGTTCATAACAGCTGCCATGATCAGACAATTTATTTGATTGATGCGCAAATATAGGTCATGCTTAGTGCTGAGGTGTCTGAATGGGACGATTGATGCGGTTAATTCGCATTTGAATTCATCGGCGGACCAGTTCGGAACAACTGACTTTCAACAGAGAACGGCACAGATCGGTTAAGTCGCCTAACCTACTATGCTCAATTGAGTTACGTGGCACTGGCGGTGGCGAGTCCAAGGCGCAAGCAAATTCGGCACTCGACATTTTCATCCGACTTTGCGAGAATAATCCTTGGCCAGTCTGAATGTTGGCGTTCGCCAGCAGTTGCCAGAAAATCGAGAGGAGGCGTAGCTGATGTCTATTCGTAGGAAACGTGCGTTCACACTTGTGGAGATGCTCGTTGTCATTTCCATTATTGGCCTCTTGGCGGCACTCTTAATGCCTGCCATTCAACAGGTCCGCGAGGTTGGTCGTCAAACACACTGCCTGAACAATCAACGTCAAATTGGTCAGGCGATAAATGCCTATGCCGCGACGAAGCGAAAGCTGCCACCGTTGCGATCGATGACCAAAGCAAACTCAGGCCAAACAGTTTACGCCATGAGTTGGGTCCCGCCGATGTTGGCTGAATTGGGATACGGCGCTTTGCTCGATCGTTTGCGGTATATCGATGACAATGTGCCGAATGATATCCCAGACAACATCTTTGAACTTAGTTCGCGACTTGAGACTCTGACTTGCACGAGCGATCCCACCTTGGGCGACATGCGACTGCCTGGCTACTATAGCGATGCCCGTGTGATCGATCTGATAAAAAGCACTCCGACTAGTTACGTGCTTAACGGCGGACTACGCAATCGCGATGCAGCGCTTAAGAATACGGATTATCGAGCCAACGGAGTTTTTGATGACTTGGGTGTTGTGATGGAGTATGGTCCCGGAGGTGTTCCGCTTGTTTACAGGCCTGCTGCCCGCTCCGATATGTCTCATATCAGAGACGGACAAGCAAACACAATTGCCTGTTCCGAGAATGTGAATGCCTATTCGTGGGTCCTTGCTACCGAAGAAGTTGAGGCCGCGATGTTGTGGCAACCGATTATCCCGGACCCTAACCCAAACGTTGGTGTGGGCCCTCCTGTTCAATTCAATCAAGAGTTAGATGTACTTTTGGATCCAGCCAATGGCGGCTACGCTCGACCTTCCTCACGCCATCCCAATACGTTTATCGTCGCTTTTGTCGATAGTCATACTCGACGCATCAGTGAACAAATTGATTACTTTGTCTGGTGTCGCTTAATGACTTCAGAGGGACAAAAAACGCGTGACCCTTCTGGTTCGAGTAGTAGCAGACCCTTCCCGGATCCTTACCAAGGACGTCCCTACGACGCCAACGAATTAGATTAAGTCGACATTCAACTAAGAAAAACGCGGGATCAGCCGCGTTTTTTTATGCGCTGGCAGCCCAGGAACAGGCAGCCCAGGAACAGGCAGCCCAGGAATTGGCAGCCCAGGAACAGGCAGCCCAGGAATTGGCAGCCCAGGAATTGGCAGCCCAGGAATTGGCAGCCCAGGAATTGGCAGCGAAGAGCTGCGTT
>JBLHLE010000101.1:0-11456 GCA_047620805.1 Pirellulaceae bacterium | reverse complement strand
GAGTCGCAATGGAACGATACTGTGCTATTTTCGCCTGCTGCTCCACATTGCAGCGATTACGCGTCGGCTCACGAGCTGGGTCGCGAATTCGCTGCCGCAGTGGCCGAATTCTCATCCGCAGTGGCCGAATTCTCATCCGCAGGGACTTTGCTATAATCAATGCACTATGATTGACGACTTCGGATTCGAGCGATGGCGCCAGGAGCGACTTCGGCACCGAAAAGTTGAACGAGTTATCAATCCGTAGCAATTGACTCTATGCCTTGAACGGTTTCAGTAAAGCCCGTCCAAGACCGAACTTCGCAACTTCTGATGGTGCACCTTGTCCACAAAGAAATACATCAACCCCTTCTATATGGCCTTACTTTTGGTCGGAATCATCTTTGCCGTGTCGGCGTGCGCGTATGGCGTCATGACCGTCAATATGCTGGACGGTGAACAAGTCCAAAAAATCAGGGAGTCCAAGGAAGGACTGATCTACTGGATGGACCGAAACGGTTTCCAACTTTTGATGGTCGAGTTGGTCGTTCTCGGACTCGCAACTTTTGGTGCTATCGGCACCGATGAATTCTGGCGAAAGCTCGCGAAGGTGGATGCCCCCACAACTGACAACTCCGCGGGAGACGATACGAGTGCAGTACCGACAAGTGATGCCGAATCAGCGGAAGAGCCAGTAGCCCAATCAAAATCTGACGGCAAGCAACCGAGTTAACAGTGTCTCCATTGGTCTGGATCGATACAACGCCGCGACAGAACCATGGCCAGTAAAATGCAGTCTACCGGTACCTAGATCCTGCGGT
Source organism: Pirellulaceae bacterium (assembly GCA_047620805.1). Classification (GTDB taxonomy): domain Bacteria; phylum Planctomycetota; class Planctomycetia; order Pirellulales; family Pirellulaceae; genus JBLHLE01. The sequence continues at coordinate 10,656 of JBLHLE010000101.1, read as the reverse complement.
CCCCTGCCACATGTCGGGATTATTGCCGAGCGTTCCGTTTAATCCTGCGGTCGCCGCATTCAATTGCTCGATGACTTCTTGGTCCAGCGGATTCTCTAGCGTGGCGATATTTTGAGCGAGTTGTTCTGGGTTGCGAACGCCTACGATTACCGCTGAGACTCCAGGCTGCGCGGCGGTCCAAGCGAGCGCTACGTCGGCCATTGTGCGGCCAACCGCTGAGCAGATTTCACGAATAGTATCGATCGTGGCGAAGGTCTCCGTTTCGCAGCCCGCTTCGCCATGCCGAGCTTTCTCCCGCTCAGTAGTGAAGTGCCGCGAGCGAGCGCGACCGTCGGGGACCTCTGCTGCGGACTTGTATTTATCGGCCAGCATTCCGTGCATCAGTGGGCTGTAGACCAAGATACCAATATTTTCCTGACGACATTTTGGCAAAATTTCGTGTTCGATAATTCGCCAGATGAGGTTGTAGGGAAGTTGGTTGGTGACGGGCGCGTTACCCGCGCATAGGGCGTTGAGGTCGCCGATCCCAGCATTGCAGACACCGATCTCGCGAACCTTGCCAGCGGCCTTGAGTTTCTCGAGAGCCGCCCAACTCTCTGCGATTGAAGCATTGGGATCGGCCCAGTGTGTTTGGTACAAGTCGAGGTAATCGGTGTTTAGTCGTTGTAAAGATTGTTCACACGCTGCGATGATCTGAGCGGGTTGCATCTCGTCCGCGCGAACTTTACTGGCCAAGACAACCTTGTCCCTTTTGCCGGCAAAAACTTTGCCCAAAAGCGTTTCGCTGGCGCCGTCACCATACGCCGCAGCGGTGTCGAAGTAGTTAATTCCGGCGTCTAGTGCAGCATTAATTGACGCAGTCGCATCCCCTTCGCTGCGGTCGCCCCAATGAAAGTCACTGATAATTCCCCAACATCCAAAGCACAATTGAGAAACGCTTAGACTGGTGTGGGGTAGATTTACAAACTTCATAATCTCGACCTCATCGCGGTTGATATGGCTGCGTTAAACGAATTCATCAAGTCGCCAATTATAATGCCGAGTGTCCGCGATACGACCCAAGTGAATCGCAATTCTGACTCGCTCTGAAGTCGTAGACAAAAGATTGCCAGCGGGAGTTGGCTAAATAATTCCAATTTCGTACAATACGAAGTTAGTTAATGCATTTGGAATGCATTTAGATGGTGACCATGAACCCGAGTTAGTTATTTAACACATTAGTTATTTAACACATTAGTTATTTAACACATTAGTTATTTAACACATTAGTTATTTAACACATTAGTTATTTAACACATTGGTTATTTAACACAGAATCGCCCTCTAAGCTGAGAACCATTGAATTCGCCATCGAGGAGCAACCTTGAGTGTCGAAAATGCAGGGACGCGTCCCCTTAACTTGCCTTTGTTTGATCAAGCCGCCGTCATTCCTTATCGGATCGAAAACGGTGAGCTGCAAATATGCTTGATCACGACTCGAGGAAAAGGCCGTTGGGGTGTCCCTAAGGGGAACATCGAACCGGGACATAACTTCGAACAAACGGCCTTAGAAGAGTCGTTTGAGGAGGCTGGTCTGCGCGGCGGCATCGCTAAAGAACCGTTGGGCATCTTTCGCTACTACAAAAGCGAAGAGCTTCGCCAAGCTGTTGTCGTCCTCATGGAAGTGACCTCGACCGACAGTAATTGGAAAGAGGTTGATTCGAGGAGCCGCGATTGGGTCAGTCCCCGCGTCGCTCGCGTACGTCTCGAAAACCTCCAACTCCGTAGCCTATTAGACCTTGGGTTGCGACGAATCCACGCGAAACATGCTCAACAGCTAGCTGGCTCCTCGAAACCGCAAGCCAAATAGCTCGTCGATACAGGAATGACCGCGACGGAATTGCGCAGGTTTACTACAACCAGCTCGCGCATTCGCTTTAATTACCCCCGTCGAACGACTACGATAAGTCGACTGAAAAAAGACGGTTGATCTCACCGTAACCTTCGGTCCCATCGGCTTCAAACCGCTGTTTTCCAGATCTTTGTCGAAACCCAATCGAGGATAAGCGTCGATGCCCGCTCGCCTAGCGCTGTTATTATTCGCACTCATCGTCTCGCCGATCTACAACGCCAATGCAATTTTCGCAGAAGACGAAAAGATAAACATCCTCTTCCTGGGCGACGCTGGTCACCATCGCCCCTCCGAGCGTTTCCGTCTACTGCGTCCCGTCTTGGAAAAACGCAATATTGACGTCCATTACACGGAAGACGTCGACGCTTTGAACAAAGACAATCTCGCGAAGTATCACGGGCTGATCGTGTATGCGAACATTGCGGCGATTTCGCCGGCACAAGAAGCGGCGTTACTGGAATACGTTGAGAACGGCAACGGGTTCATACCCTTACACTGCGCTTCCTATTGTTTTCTCAATTCACAAAAATATATCGAACTAGTTGGCGGTCAATTTCAGCGTCACAACGTCGGCACTTTTCGAGTCGTTAACATTGCGAAGAAGCATCCGATCATGCAAGGCTATGGCGGTTTTGAAAGTTGGGATGAGACGTACGTCCATCACAAGCACAATGAGAAAAACCGCACCGTACTTGAACAGCGTTTAGAAGGCGCCGCCGTCGAACCGTGGACCTGGATTCGCACCCAAGGCAAAGGCCGGGTCTTCTATACCGCCTGGGGACACGACTACCGCACCTGGACCCACCCTGGTTTTCACAATTTGCTCGAGCGCGGCATTCGCTGGGCGATCGGTTACGACGTCGGCAAAGTCCCAACGTATATGAAGGACCTCCCCTTTCCGGTGCCGCAGATGACGGCCAAACGGGCGGACGTCGCGCCCTTTGAATTCGCGGCTGTCGGCGCACAGATCCCGAACTACACTCCCGGCCGAAACTGGGGAACGCAGGGCGCAGCAAAAACCAAAATGCAGAAGCCGCTTCCCGCGGAAGAATCAATTAAACATCTGCGAGTTCCGCAAGGATTTCGCGTTGAGTTGTTTGCGGCGGATCCCGACATTGAGGGAAAGCCTATCTGCATGAAGTGGGACGAACGAGGGCGACTTTGGATTGCCGAGACGTACGATTATCCGAATGAGCTACAACCGGCAGGGAAGGGACGCGATCGAATTCGAATCTGCGAAGACACTGATGGCGACTGGAAGGCCGATAAGTTCACGGTCTTCGCCGACAAACTAAGCATCCCCACTAGCATGATGTTTCATCGTGGCGGACTGATTGTTTTTGACGGAACCAAGACGCTCTACTTCAAAGATAACGATGGCGATGACGTCGCCGACACACGCCAAGTGTTGTTCGGAGACTGGAATCAAGGCGATACTCACGGTGGCCCGAGTAACATGCAATACGGTCTAGACAATTACATCTGGGCAATGCAAGGCTATAACAATTCGAAACTTAAAGTGGGCAATGAAATTCACGAGTTCCGCATGGGCTTCTTCCGTTTCAAACCCGACGGCTCGAAAATGGAGTTCATACGATCGACGAACAACAATACTTGGGGATTGGGAATCAGCGAAGAGGGCATTATTTTCGGTTCAACGGCGAATCGCAATCCGAGCGTGTACATGCCAATTCCCAACCGCTATTACGAGTCCGTGCGAGGTTGGGCCCCGTCATTGATGCTGGGAACCATCGCCGATACCTACATGTTCCAACCGTCCACGGACAAGATTCGGCAAGTCGATCAACACGGCGGCTACACAGCGGCAGCGGGCCACGCCCTTTACACCGCGCGACGGTACCCGCAAGAGTATTGGAATCGAACGGCATTTGTGAACGGCCCAACCGGTCACTTGGTTGGCACCTTTGTCCTCAAACCGCAGGGAGCGGACTTTCAATCCAGTAGCCCATTTAATTTGCTTTCAAGTGACGATGAGTGGACTGCTCCGATCATGTCCGAAGTCGGCCCCGACGGCAATGTTTGGGTGATTGACTGGTACAACTACATCGTGCAGCACAATCCAACTCCCCGCGGATTCAAAACAGGCCAGGGCAACGCCTATGAAACGCAGCTGCGGGACAAAAAGCATGGCCGCATCTACCGCGTCGTTTACGAAGGCGACGACGAACCGTACTCGCTTCTCAACGCTTCCCCGGAAAAACTTGTCGCCACGCTTTCCCACGGCAATATGTTCTGGCGGAAGCATGCGCAACGGCTGCTTGTGGAGCGTGGTGAACTCGATGTCCAAGACAGTTTGCTCGCTTTGATTAAGAATTCCGACGTGGATGAACTCGGTCTTAATGTGGGCGCGATTCACGCTCTTTGGACTTTACACGGGCTGGACGCAATGTCGAACCGCTCCAGCACAGCGTCCATTGCCGCAACCGACGCTCTGACTCATCCGTCACCGGGTGTGCGTCGCAATGCGGTACAAGTCCTAACGCGCCACACAGACTCCGCAGCGGCAATTGCGACGAGCGATCTGCTAAACGACTCAGATAGTCAAGTCCGACTGGCCGCGGCCTTGGCACTTGCGGATCTGCCACCGAGTCCCGCGGCGGGCAGGGCCGTCGCCAGCGCGTTGAACAGTTCAACCAATGCAATCGACCGTTGGATGCCAGATGCTTTGACCAGCGCCGCGGCCAACAACGCGACGTATTTCCTGATGTCACTTGGCAAGCAAGAGCAACCGTCGGGGAAGCTCGCAGAAATCACGTCGATCGTCGCCGAACACTACGCGCGCGGGCGGCCGAACGATCTGGCACTCGTCGTCAGTCGACTGCGGGAGACAGATGCTGACTCTGCCGAAGCCGTCATCCGCGGTTTAGCCAAGGGCTGGCCAAGCGATCACAAAGTTGAGTTAACCGACGAGTTCGAAGCGGAGTTTGATCGCCTGGCGAAATCGCTGCCAGCCGGAACCCGTGGCCAACTCGTTCGCTTGGCAAGCAGCTGGGGAAGCGAGAAGTTTGGCAAGTACGCTGAGGAGATCTCTGATTCGTTATTGAAACTAGTTGGAGATCCCAAGCTCCGAACAGCACAACGTCTGGCCGCGGCCAATGAACTCATCTCATTCCAACGCGGCGATTTAGCGGTTGCATCTGCTTTGCTCAACTTGGTGACTCCGCGAACCGATCCGGAACTCGCGACGGGCTTAATCAGCTCGCTGCAGGCTTGCGAACATGCCAAACTAGGCGATGAGCTCGTACGCCGCATTCGCAACTTCACTCCCTCCGCCCGCAGAACGGTCATTCAGGTATTACTGAGCAGGGCCGACTGGACGGGCTCCCTCCTGACTGGCGTTGACAACGGACGCTTGGACATCGCCGAACTTTCTCTCGATCAGAAGCAAGCCCTGAATTCGCACTCCAATCCCGACCTGCGGACCCGCGCAGCCACACTCCTGAAACGCGGTGGCATGCTTCCAGATGCCGACCGCCAAAAAGTTATCGAGCAATTGATCTCGGTCACCAAAGAGAAAGGCAATGCCGATAACGGGAAAGTAATCTTCGTTAAACAATGCGCCAAGTGCCATACACATAGTGGCGAAGGCACTCGCATCGGACCAGACATGACCGGCATGGCAGTCCACCCGAAAGAAGAACTGCTCGTTCATATCCTCGATCCAAACCGCAGTGTTGAAGGCAACTTCCGCGTCTACGGCGTAGTGACGGTCGACGGAAAGATAATCAATGGACTGCTGGCTTCCGAATCAAAAACGGCAGTTGAAGTCTTCGACGCCGAAGGCAAGAAGCGAACGATACTACGCGAAGACATCGACGAGTTAAACGCTTCGCGAAAATCGCTCATGCCCGAAGGATTTGAGAAACAGGTTACTCGTAGCGAGCTTTCCGACTTGTTGGAATTCCTGACCAAACGAGGAAAGTTTCTGCCTCTGGACATCAGGAAGGCGGCGACAATCACCAGCGTTCGCGGCATGTTCATCGACAAAAATGCCGACGTCGAACGGCTTATTTTTCCCGCCTGGAAACCGCAGTTTGTCGATAATGTTCCGTTCCTGTTGATCGATCCCCAGGACGGTAAAATCGCAAACACGATTCTGCTCCACGGCCCCAACGGAGAAGTCTGCAGCAAGATGCCAAAGTCGGTTTCGGTAACCTGTAATAGCGAAGCGAAGGCCATTCACTTACTCAGTGGTGTCAGCGGATGGGGCTTCCCCTTTGGAGAAAAGGGATCGGTATCCATGACTGTTCGTCTGCACTACGACGATGGTCAATCGGAAGACCACGATTTAAAGAATGGCGAGCACTTTGCCGACTACATCCGCCGTGTAGATGTTCCCAAGTCAAAACTGGCGTTTCAGCTCCGCGGACAACAATTGCGTTATCTGGCAATTTATCCCAAACGCGCTAACAAAATAGTATCCATCGATTTCGTCAAAGGACTCGATCGCTCCGCGCCAATTGTGATGGCAGTGACTGTTGAAGGAAAGTGAGCCGACCAAGAGCAATCGGTTCACCGTCTCTCTACGTGAGTTACCTCCCACTCAAATCGTTTGGGGCTGTCGATTTATCGGCTGCCAAAAGTGAACTGAAAAGGGACCTCGACGTGTCGGCGGCGGTCGGGGCCTAGAAGTGCAACGAATCCCAAGGCCAGCCATCCCCCGCTTCTAACGAAAGGGAAGCCATCAATTGGTCGTCACAGTTCTACACGAGACCTCAAATCCCGTCGCAAATTCAAAGCCCGGAAGCGGAGCTTCGAATTCACCTGACGCTGCGCTGCAGAAGTAACGTGCCCGGTCGCGAGATCAGCATTGACTCATCGACCTACTTTTGTCGGTCCGCCAACTGGCAGAGAAATAATCACTGCGTCGTGTGACTCCGCACATTCGAGTGCCACGCACTCGAGCAACTCATTGAATTCGGCAGTGTAATGCCGATAGGAATTTCCCGTGAGCTGAATTCGGTAGACGTTGGAATCCGTGAAACTTACGGCCCGCAGATTTCTGCTTAGCAAAGTTGCTGCAGAACCATTCTTTACCAATCTCAGCTTGCCCGCCTCCGGCCGTTGCACGACTTTTTGAATGAACGCGTCCGATCTCAGAACGTCTTCCCTGATCGACGTATCGCGAAACATCACCATGAACTCTGAACGATAGTTATCGCGATTGACGTAGATCCCCAGGATCGCTGCGATAATCGACAACAGCAATAACAATCCAGCAATCGAATATCGGTAACGAGGTTTTGCTCGTTGATGACTTAATGTGCCACTCGCCCGCGGACCAGTTTCTTGTGAACTAGATTCTTGCGAACGCGTTTCGTTTCTACCAGACATGCGGTTCTCCTGGCTGGAAACATACCAAATGAGTTAAGCGGACACCAATGCCAAACTAGCGAGTGCGCATAAGCGCCCCGCGGTCGCTGGCAACGCGACCGAAACTGGCGTTCTTCATAAAGTCAGCTTTTTCGCGCCATAGTGGAAACTCGCGTTTACCAATCGGCAGATGCTCAATCCTGAAATTACCACTTGCATCCGTCTTGGCCATGTAAGGGCTATTTCGCAGCAACAAATACGCGATCATTCACTGATGTATATTGCATCGCGAGACCAGCGGGATAGATTCTTCCTGCCGATTGCGGGATTAAGTCGATTGCTTGCGCCCGCACCTAACAACTATACTGAATGCCACGATCCTTTCGAACGGATTTTTCTATGTACCGAACACTACCCACTACGCTGCTCCTCATTCTGGTGTCTTTCCACGTTGCCTGCGCGGAAAAAACGGACGGCATCGCATTTTTCGAAAAACAAGTGCGTCCGTTATTGATTGAGCGATGCCTGAAGTGCCATTCGTCGGGAAGCAAGAAGGTCGGCGGCAACTTGTTACTTGATAGTCGCGATGGCTGGATGAAAGGTGGCGACTTAGGACCGGCAATCGATCCTGGCAATCCCGATAACAGCCTGTTGATCAAGGCGATTCGGCATTCGAGCGACGAAGTGCAAATGCCACCGGACGGAAAGATCAGCAAAGCCGACATTGCGACGTTCGCTCGCTGGATCGAACTCGGCGCTCCAGATCCTCGCGAAGGAACCGCTATATCCGCGAACCAACGCATAATCGATATCGAACAGGGGCGCGAGTTCTGGGCATTTCAACCGCCAGCGGGAGATATCCAGCCACCACTGGTTCGCGATATCGCCTGGCCGATTAACGACGTCGATCGTTTCATCTTGGCAGCACTCGAAAAGAACCAATTAGCGCCAGCCGCTACCGCCGATAAGTTGACGCTAATTCGCCGAGTTACATTTGACCTTATTGGGTTACCTCCCACGCCAGGTGACATCCAAGCCTTTGTGACGGATGATTCAGACGATGCCTATCGCAAGGTGATCGATCGTCTACTAGACTCGCCTCGGTACGGTGAAAGATGGGGACGCCATTGGCTCGATGTTGCTCGTTACTCTGATTCCAATGGCCTCGACGAGAACATCGCGCACGGCAACGCTTGGCGGTATCGCGACTACGTCATCAAGGCCTTTAATGACGATAAACCGTACGACCAGTTTGTCACTGAGCAGCTCGCGGGCGATTTACTACCCGACGACTCCGACGAGTCAGTTCGGCATCAGCGACTAATCGCAACGGGCTTCCTCTCGCTAGGTCCAAAAGTTTTGGCCGAAGTCGATGAAACCAAAATGGAAATGGACATCATCGACGAGCAAATCGAAACAGTCGGCCGCACATTTATGGGACTGACGCTTGGCTGCGCAAGATGTCACGATCACAAATTCGATCCGATCACCACCAAAGACTATTACGCGCTCGCCGGTATTTTCAAAAGTACCAAAACGATGGAGCACTTCACGAAGATCGCGAAGTGGCACGAATCGTCCATCGAGACTGCTGCAGAGAAAGAGCTGCGGGCAGCTCAGACACAAAAGATCGACGAACTCAAGAAACGCATCGAGTCGAAGGTCAGCGACGCAAACGAGGCACTGAAGAAAACGTCACCCGACAGTAAGCTGCCAACGGACCCGGAATCAAAGTACGATGCCGACACCAAGAAACAACTCGCTGTAATGCGCGAGCAGCAGAAACTGCTAGAGTCCAGCCTTCTCGAAGTCTCAACTGCGATGGGTGTCGTCGAGCGTGAGACGACCGACGTGCACGTGCATATTCGTGGTAACCATCTCAGCCAAGGTGACGTCGCTCAACGCGGCTTCCCGACAGTATTCGTCTCGCGTGACGACCATCCAGTCCCGCCGCAACAGAGCGGCCGACGCGAACTAGCGAACTGGCTGGTCAGTGGAAAACACCCGTTGACGGCACGCGTCATGGTAAATCGAATCTGGCGCTGGCATTTCGGGCGGGGCTTGGTTGAGTCGACAGATAACCTGGGGAAACTTGGCAAGCGGCCGCAAAACCAGGAATTGCTCGATTGGCTTTGCAGTCGTTTTGTCCGCGACGGCTGGTCGGTGAAGTCACTGCATCGTTTGATCTGTTTGTCGAGTACATATCGCACGAGCAGCAGCGTTAACGCAGCGGGAGATCGAGTGGATCCGGCGAACAGGCTCCATTGGCGAGCGAACATGAGCCGACTGGACGCGGAATCGATTCGCGACTCCATGCTCACAATTGGCGGCTTACTCGACGAGACGATGGGAGGCTCCCTACTGCACGTCAAGAATCGCGAGTTCATCTTTAATCACACATCCAAGGACGAAACTAAATACGACAGCAATCGCCGTTCGATTTACCTCCCCGTAATTCGCAACCACCTGTACGAAGTCTTTCAACTGTTTGACTATTCGGATGCGAGCGTGACCAATAGCGACCGTCCAACGACAACCGTCGCGCCACAAGCACTGTTTATGCTCAACAGTGAGTTTGCGGAGCGAACATCGGCGGGATTCGCCAAACGAGTGATGGAGACATCGGATTCCAGCGACGAGCGTATTGCCGTCGCCTACCAACTCGCCTTCGGTCGGCCGCCTACAAAAAATCAAATCCAAAGAGATAAGCGATTTTTAGAAGTATTTGCAAGTCAAAAAAGCTCCACGGAAAATCAATCGAGTGAACAATTATCGTGGCAACTCTATTGTCAAATGTTGCTCGCCTCCAATGAATTTATTTACGTCCGTTAAGAAACGAAGAGAAGATGACTCAATCGTCACCCAACCTCGCTAATCGTCGCACCATGCTGAAGCAGACGGCAGTTGGCTTCGGCCATGTCGCTTTGTCAGCCATGCTCGCCCAAGGTGACGAAAATCAACATTCTGCGTTGACCGCCAAACGCCCTCACCACAAAGCTTTGGCCAAGAGAGTCATCTTTCTGTTTATGAAGGGTGGCCCTTCGCACGTCGACACATTCGACTACAAACCGCAACTGCAAAAAGATGACGGCAAAGAATTGCCGTTTGCCAAACCGCGAGTTCAGTTTGCTCCGACGGGAAAACTTTTGAAGTCGCCCTGGAAGTTTTCAGCTTACGGGCAGAGCGGAATGCTGGTCAGCGATCTGTTTCCGCAAACGGCAAAGCACGTCGATGACATGTGCTTTCTGCATTCGGTCCATGGCACCAATCCCGCTCATGGCGGCGCTTTGCTTAAACTACACACTGGCAGCGACAATTTCGTACGGCCGAGTATGGGTGCGTGGGTCACTTATGGACTCGGCACGGAAAACGAAAACCTCCCCGGCTTCATCACCATCTGTCCAACTCTAGCGCATGGCGGCGTGAAAAAC
>JBLHLE010000100.1:0-11480 GCA_047620805.1 Pirellulaceae bacterium | reverse complement strand
AGACACAGAGACACAGAGACACAGAGACACAGAGACACAGAGACACAGAGACACAGAGACACAGAGACACAGAGAGAGAGAGAGAGAGAGAACCCAAAAGCGGAACTCGATAGCGCTCGCTTCTTTTTTCGTTCACATGGGAATTCTAAAACTTAGCCCATGTTAATTCTGCTATCCTTCACCAATCCCGTTTCTTTCTGCGACTGTGTGGCTCTAGGTCGGCGGCTCGGCGTGAGAATTCGAAGTAGAAAACGGGGGCACCGCGAAGCATGTAATTAAAGTTGGACGAAGTCGTAGGAGTTTTTTGAACCATGTGCGGGCGATTCACTCTACACACACCAGCCGCAATGTTGGCAGATATTTTTCAAGTGCCCAACGCGATGCAACTGCCGCTGCGCTACAACGTCGCTCCAACTCAACAAGTTGCCGTCGTCCGCAGCGAGAACGAACAACGCACACTCGTAACTCTTCGCTGGGGACTGATCCCTTCGTGGGCCACAGAAGCTTCCATTGGCAGCCGCATGATCAATGCCCGCAGCGAAACGCTTGCCGAAAAACCCTCCTTTCGCTCCGCTTTCAAACGCCGTCGTTGCTTAATATTGACCGACGGTTACTACGAATGGAAGAAAGTGGGCACTAAAAAGCAGCCGTACTACATTCGCATGCGCGATGAACAACCGTTTGCAATGGCAGGACTCTGGGAACAATGGCGCGGCCCCAAAGACGAACCACTCGACCACTCCGTCCAAACTTGCACGATCATCACCACCGCCGCCAACCCAATGTGCGAAGAAATCCACGATCGCATGCCCGTGATACTCGACGCCAACGACTTCGACCTCTGGCTCGATCCCGATATGCAAGAACGCGAAACACTAGAAAACCTTTTGCAAACATGCAGCGGCGATGAAATGATCGCCGACAAGGTTAGCACTCACGTTAACAGCGTAAAAAATGATGATGTCAGTTGCATCGCAATCCAAAAAGAGTTGTTCTGAACTTGAGCCCGCGCAAGTCTCACACAAGACGACACGTTGAACGAGGCCCTGAATGTCTTCGCTTGATTATTCGATGCTAAACGCAGAGGTCGCAGAGGACCGCAGAGAAGAAGAAAAAGGAATGAATATTGTGGATTCGATTAATGTCATGTTCTTCGGCGAGATCGAGTCCTTTCATAGTCGTTGGAGTTTTTTACACGCGCAACTTAGCCATTAGATTTGAATTCAACAGTGTCGAGGTGTTCAACGGGTCCGCGAGCTTTAAATCCGCCAATTCTAATTCTTCTCCCTCCTCTGCGACTCTCTGCGACTCTGCGTTCTCTGCGTTCTCCGCGTTGAAGAACAATCGTCCCGACGTACCAGGAATTAGTATTCGGTGCTAAACGCAGAAGGCGCATACGAAAGGCCGCGATAAACTGTTACCGCGGCCGTTTCTGTTGTTATTTATGGTGCTGCGACTAGCTCATTGTCGCCATCGTTTCACCGTTGTTAACCTGGTCGCCCGTGTTAACATTGATACTACTAATAGTACCGCTGCTTGGCGCGGTGATTTGGACTTCCATCTTCATGGCTTCTAGTACCAAGATGCAATCCCCTTCGCTGACGCTATCGCCAACATTAACCAAAACACGCAAGACGACACCCGGCATTTGTGCATTCACTTCCGTGCTACCGACAGTCGGCACCGCCGGTGTAGCAACTGCGGCGGATCCGCTGCCTTCTCGCAGGCTGACCTGATAGTTCTTACCGTTGACGGTCGCGCGATCGCCGTCGATCGTCATGTTGTAATCTTTACCGTTAACGGTCACCGCGTAATTAGCGGGACCAGTTACCGTTGCGCTAGCTGCGGCAGGTGCAACTGGCTGCTCCTCTTCCTTCCAGCGAATACCGAGTTTGGCTTCGCCTTTGAGGTACGCGACTCCTTTTTCCTTGCAAGTGGCAACGATAAAGATATTTTCGTCGGTCTCGGCAAGATTGTTCTCTTTAAGAATCTTGCGAGACGCCTCGATTCCTTTATTGGGATCTTCGTCGTTCATCTCAATGGGCGATCGAGTCGTTGGCTCGAGTTCCAATTGCTTCGACGCCAAAGCGACGATTTCCGGATCCGGTGGAACGGGAGTCTTACCGAAGTAACCGAGTACCATTTGGCCGTAGGGTTCGGCAATCTTCTCCCAGTTGCCAAACATGACGTTGTTCAACGCCTGCTGGAAGTAGAACTGAGACACGGGTGTCACGGACGTTCCGTAACCGCCGCGTTCAACGACCTCTTTCATCGCTTTAATGGCGAGCGGGAACTTGTCCATGATGCCATTATCGCGAAGCATTTGCGTATTGGCTGTCAACGCTCCACCAGGCATCGGGCTCCATGGAATCAGAGGCTCGACCGCAGTGGCTTCCGGCGGCAGGAAATAACCTGACATCTGCTCTTTAAAGATCTCTTCCGCTTCGCGAACCTTTTCAATATCGATGTCTAGATCGTACTCCGTTCCTCGCAAGGCATGCCACATGACCAGCACATCGGGCTGACAGGTACCACCGCTACACGGCGCGAGTGACAAGTCGATGTTATCCACGCCGGCATCCAGAGCCGCTTTGTAGGCCATCACAGAAGTTCCGGCCGTTTCGTGGGTATGGAAGTGAATAATCGCTTCGCTGGGCAACATCTTTCGCGCCCGCTTGATCGTTTCGTAGACCTTGGATGGAACCGCGGTTCCGGAAGCGTCCTTAAAACAGACCGCATCAAAGGGAATCTCCGCATCCAGAATCTTCTGCAACGTCATGATGTAGAAGTCCGCGTCGTGTGCGCCTTCGCACCCCGGAGGAAGCTCCATCATCGTGACCGTTACCTGGTGCTTCAGTCCAGCTTCGACGATGCAACGGCCACTGTAGATCAGGTTGTTGACGTCGTTCAACGCGTCGAAGTTACGGATGGTAGTCATACCGTGCTTCTTGAACATCTCCGCGTGCAGCTTAATGATGTCACTGGACTGCGAATCCAAACCGACTACGTTTACGCCGCGTGCCAACGTTTGCAGATTGGCATCGGGACCGGCCGTCTCGCGAAAGCGGTCCATCATGTCGAACGCGCACTCGTTGCAGTAGAAATACAACGATTGAAAACGAGCGCCACCGCCGGCTTCAAAGTACGTAATCCCAGCATCTCGAGCTGCTTCCAAAGCGGGTAGAAAGTCGTCAGTGCGAACGCGGGCGCCGTAAACGGACTGGAATCCGTCGCGAAACGCCGTGCACATGAAGTTTACTTTTTTCTTACTCACATCCATACCTTTGTGGTCTAGGAGGGTTTGAGTTGGATAACTTAATTATTTATCGAATTATTACTTCAAAGCCGATGGAGCCGAAGTGTAAACCGTCTCTTGAACGGTGACTTTAGCCGCTGCATCTGCGGCCGCCTCAGTATCGGCTGACGGAACCATATGCCCCAACGACGACCACAGCACACCCGCGGCAATAGCCGAACCGATCACTCCTGCAACATTAGGAGCCATGGCGTGCATCAACAGAAAGTTCTGTGGATCCTCTTGCTGTCCGACCATCTGAACGACTCGAGCCGAGTCCGGAACCGCAGATACTCCTGCCGCTCCAACCAACGGGTTAATTTTTTCTTTGAGGAACAAGTTCATTAACTTGGCAAAGATTATGCCACCGGCTGTCGCGATCGCGAACGATGCCGCACCCAAGGCGAAAATTTTCAACGAATCCGCTTTGAGAAACTCCCCCGCATTCGTACTCGCACCGACGGCGAATCCCAATACGATGGTGACAATATCGATTAAAGCAGTCCGCGCTGTATTGGCGAGACGATCGGTAACCAAACTTTCCTTCAGCAAGTTGCCAAAGAACAACATTCCCAACAGGACCATCGCCCCTGGTGCGAGCATCGCACAAATCAGAAAAGCGACGACAGGAAAGATCATCTTTTCCCGCTTGGAAACTTTTCGCGGCGGTGCCATGCGAATCAAACGCTCTTCCCGCGATGTCAATAATTTCATGATCGGTGGCTGTATCACAGGCACCAAGGCCATATAGGAGTATGCTGCGATAGCGATCGCACCAAGTAACTCGGGCGCTAACTTGGACGACAAGAAGATCGCCGTTGGACCGTCTGCTCCACCGATAATGCCAATCGCCCCAGCCTGAGGATCCGTAAATCCAAGTGCAATCGCCCCGAAGAAGGTCAGGAATACACCGATCTGTGCGGCCGCTCCCAGCAGGATCAACTTCGGATTCGAGAGCATTGTCGAGAAGTCAGTCATGGCCCCGATCCCCAGAAAGATCAAAGGCGGATACACACCGTACTTCACACCAAAGTATAGATACGACATCACGCTACCGTCGTCGTAAACACTTAACGCCATACCATCGACGAGTGGAATGTTCCCGACGATGGCGCCAAAGCCGATCGGTACCAACAACAGCGGCTCATAATCTTTGCTGATCGCCAGGTATACGAATATGATCCCGACGCAAATCATTATCGCATTGCCATAACTTAGATTGTAAAAGCCCGTCTGCTTCATAAATCCCAAAAAGGTTTCCAAGATATCCATCGATTTTTCTCTATGCTTTATGACTCGCTGCTAAACAGCAATTGGTCGCTATGTTTAGTTTGTATCGCTGACTTTTTACTGTCGGTTGCGCGAGTGAATCGCGAAAGCGATGCCTGCAACAATTGCCTCCTCTTCGCCAGCGTTGACTGGTGCGGACGGCTTAACTGCAGGAGCGTGTCCGTGGTGATGAGCACTCTCGGGTAGAAACTGTTCGACAAAATCCAAAACGCCCGGCAAGACGGTGATGAACATAGTTATTGCTAACAGCCCGGAAAAGACGATCACCATTCCGGTGATTGCCAAGGCACCACCCTTCAGAAGTCGCTCATTGAAAGTCAAGGAAACTTCCTCTGGCTTTTCCCCTGCCGCGGCCTTAGCCTCCGTGGAGCCCTCGGTCTGACTGGGTTCCGCGCTTGTCGATTTGCTGTCGATCTGGCCTCCATCAGCGGTGGCTTCTCCGCCAACAACATTGGCTAACGGTACCGATTCCTGAGCCACAGAAACTCTCAACGGGCCAATGAAAACGGTTGCCAGAATCGCTAATCCGACGAACCAAAACAGCGTCTTGGAGGGCATCTTTCGCGTGTCTGCCATAAATCAGTCCATATGCTCTGAAATTCGCGTTAAGTTAAACGCGTTAACCTAGCCGTAGAATACGTTTATGGCAATATGACGAGCGGCGGAAAACCGAGCGGTTGAAATGTGCCAAGTACAGCCTAACCCGGATTATTCATGAGTAGAACTTAGCTCATTGCAAGTCGTTTGTGGACATGAGTTTGTCGCCAACTTTCCCAAAACACGGCGCAATAGTAACCCGACGCGTAAGCGAGGAAACTCGCCGGAATTCCTCGCTTACGCGTCGGGTTACGAATAATCCCGCCTAAACGCTTTAGCGTAACGAAGTTGCACGCCACACAACTAAATCCCGGTGGAGCAAAAGCCGCGAATCGATGCCGAGTCGATAATCATCGATTCGCATTGCGAGATGTCCAAACATTGATGCCTTTGTCGGAAACTTCGCAGCCAGATAGCTTCCTGCGGTATCAACCGTTTTCTGCACGTCCGCAATTACACTAGTTTTCACTAGTCATATTCCAGGAATTTTCCATCTTCGACATTGGACGCACCGCGTAACATTTCGACATCGACATCCCTGCTGATGGCTCTTACCGATCCATCTGCGACACCGAAAAGCACGACATCTGCATGATCACTGCCAAAACCAAAATCGTTTAAGGGGCCACCGTCAGACCGCCCTTTCTTTCCATCGAAATCCGTCGGAGCACGTGTCAGGGGGTAGAACGCCGAGCGGGCGATACTGTATTGCCTACCCTTGTCAGCTGCGAACAGACCACCGCCGTCTGCCCCGGCGGAATAGGTGTCACCACAACAGCGACCGAACTCGCCAACACGAACATGCTTCTCGGCAAAAACAAACGTGTTCGACGTACCGTCGATAGCTCGGGCAAGCGTATCTCGCGATGTAACACGTCTATAGGCCTCGTTGTCAGGCGCTGGGCATCCCGCCACCTCACCAACTCGCAAAAGACTTGCGATTAGCTCCCAGTGTTTAGGCTGGCACGGATCCCAATAGTCAACCCAGTCGCCGGGCTGAGCGCTCTTGGTCATCATCACCACGCCGTAGTCCAAAACGGGACCGGGCATGCCGCTAGACTGACTCCGCTGCACACCCGTTCGACGAGCTGGACAAGTGTGGTACGGAATCGACCCGAGTGCGTCTTTTTTCAGGTCGTTGAGCTTGTTCCAATTGTCCAACATCGCGTCACCAAGATATGTGTCACTGAGATCGCCTTGAGGGCCGTCTCGCCGATCCAAGTCGTCAAAATACGGTGCCTGCTCGCAGTAGGGCAGCAAATGTACGAATACGCTGGTGCGTTCGGGGCCCGATACCAACGGCGGCAGTCCGCGACGAGTATCGTGAAAATTGTGCAGCCCAATCCCCAATTGCTGGAGGTTATTGTTACACTCCATTCGTCGCGCCATGTCGCGCGACTTGCTGACAAACATTGTCACTAAAAAGAACAACGCGATTCCGCACACAGCGACAACCGCAACGCCGACAATTCCACAGCCAATAATGATTTTGGGAACGGCTGACGCGGACGACGGTTCTCGTGACGACGGTTTCTGTTCCATGACTTACCCTGTAAATGAATCGACTACTACCCGCAATTTCCATGAGACATCGCGCGGTCTAATTGACCTCGCCATTGTAAGTGTTAACCTGACCGTCCGTAAAGCTTGCGTAATTCAATTTGTTTGAATACGCTCCGAGTTGAACGACAGTCCCAACACCGTCGTCCCAACACCGTCGTCCCAACACCGTCGTCCCAACACCGTCGTCCCAACACCGTCGTCCCAACCCGCAGTAACCCATTGGACTCGTAGCGTCGCGACACTTAGACCACGATTGAAACTTTGCCAACCAACAATTCAAACACTTCAATTTGCGAGGCGAAAATGCTGAACCGAACAACATCTCTCTTTTCGACTGCGATCCTTCTGTGCTTGGTAGTCACGCTTAGCGGGTGTGGCCCCAAGATTTCGATGGAACCGCCAGCCGACGGTGTCCAAGTCCGCGCGACCGCCAAGGCGATGACGCAGCAATTGGTCGACAAACTTTTGGACATCTCGGATGACCCACCGGAATCCGGAAGCGAGAAGGAATCGATCGGTAGCGCCGCCGCGGTCAACATCACTCCCGTTGCAGATGTAGGCGAGTTTGCGGCGAAACTGACTTTCGCCAAAGTCACGAAAACCGAAGGGCGGATCATCTGGATTGAAGTCGCTAAATAGGCTCGGCTCGCGACCATCAATCGATATCGAGAGAGGACGGCGAAATCCGTCCTCTTTTTTGTTGCACCTGCTATGATACCTAACCTTGTTTTGCTCACCCTATCAACGAGGCCGTGATGAAAATATTGGAAGCCGCGAAGAAAGTCGGACCCGCTCTCATAATTGCAGCAGTTGTTCTTGGCCCCGGCAGCATTACCACCAGCACCAAAGTCGGCGCTGCGTTTGGCTACTCGCCACTCTGGCTCCTGTTGGTCCTTCTGATATTGCTGATCGGAGTCACATCACTCGCCGCATGGCTTGGGGCCACTTTGAAAAGAACACTCTGTCGCGAGTTAAGCGTGCAGCTCGGGCCGTGGGCTGGCTGGACGATCGGAATCGCCTTCTTTGTCATCGTCGCCGGCTTTCAATTTAGCAACAACCTCGGCGTCGTGGCGGGTCTCGAGCCGCTCTTCCCCGATATCGAAATAACGTTCGTTTACAAAGTGGCCCTGCTGATTGGAATTAATGCCGCCATTATCGCCATACTGTTCTCATCCAGCGACCTTTACAAACAGGTCGAGCGGATCATGAAGTTCTTCATTCTGGCGATGGTCGTCGCCTTCCTGGTCAATTTCTTTTGGGCTCAACCTTCGGCCGTCAAAATCGCAATCGGACTCGTCCCAGATTTAGCGCCGTTTCGAGACACAACGAATTCCGTACTGCTGATGGGGCTTATCGGTACCACGTTTTCAGTCGCGGGGGCATTCTACCAAGGCTACCTGGTGCGAGAAAAAGGCTGGGGACCCGACGATGTGAAAAGTGCGTTCTACGATTCGGTGTTCGGTATGCTCGTACTGATCGGCGTCACAGCGCTGGTGCTCATCACGTCCGCCGCTACTTTTCACGGCAAAGTCAGTCCCGACCAATTGGACGATGCGGGCAAGATGTCAGCTCAATTGCAATCCGCATTTGGGTCGCTGGCGAGTTACATTTTTTGTTTCGGTTTTCTCGCCGGAGCATTCAGCTCGTTCCTCGTTAACGCAATGATCGGCGGTCACGTGCTGTCCGATGGAGTCGGTTGGGGGTCCGAGCTACGATCTAGTTCTGCTCGAAACGCAACAGCGGCTGCGCTGCTCGTCGGCATGGGAGTCGCCATCATTTCACTCGCCTACGGAACGCGACCGACAACCGCGATCGTATTCGCTCAAGCCTCTACCGTCGTCGGCTGTCCGGCTGTCATGCTGGGACTGATCTATCTCGGAATCCGACAACGAATCTACGGCGAACACAAGACGCCGATCTGGATGCTCGTAGTCGTTTCGATCGGCACAGTGATTTCGTTTGGACTCGCCATTCGCACTGCCCTCGCAATCGTCGCAAAAGTCAAAGACCTGATCGGGTAGGCCCGCTGCCATCAAGCGACCTGCTCGGCCGCTTCCCGACGTTTGCGTGCATCTCGAAACGATTTGATGCACAACACAATAAACGCCGTGCAAATTACAAACATCAATAGCACCATCACGATGGCACGCTTGTTCACGTCGGGATCGTCCGAAAACAGCGAGCCTATTTTCGTCAAACCACGCCCGCCAGCCGCCAAGGCGCCGAGCAAGCCAAATACCGCTGCGCCGTGCATCGCGTGTTTGAGCATGCTTTCTTTGAGTGCCAACGCGCCACAAATAATCAAAGGAACGCCAACAAATGCAGGGATCCACGCCGTAATACTACGGTGCTCAGGGTCCCCGCCATAGTAACCGAGTGCGCCCAAACCAACCAAAACAAGTCCAAATATGATCGTTATCTTATTCACAAGATTTCCTTTGCCATAACTTATATCTCCAACAACGTGTTGACATGTTATCACGCTGGCAAGTTGTTACCAGTGCTGCCTCTGCTTTCATCTGAAGGAACGCGCAAACGAGAGGAGAATAGCAGAGCTCAGAGAATAGCAGACCGAAGGAGAATGGCAGACCGAAGGAGAATGGCCGAGCTCAGGAAAAGATAAAAAGGGTCGGCAGCTGGATGCGAGATGTACTTCAATCCGAAGTTAAAGGCTGCGAAATAAATCGCAACCGAATCCAACAACCGACCCTAGTTCCTATGACGAGCCGAAACGAATTCGACTCAATCGATATCCCCGTGATGGGCGATCAAACTATCGTCACGTCCTGATTGTACTTTGCCGACAAGAGCGGACGCGAATGAAAAGATGAAAGAAAACACGTGCCGAATGGAAGCAATTATTTTGTTGCTCCGCAGTGGGCACTGAAAATCAGCAACAACACTCATGTCGATTGAGGCGAGATGTTCGGACACTTCGTGAGACCGTTTCAGAACATTGACGTGGCTGGTGGACTACGACGCTGCGGGACATCGCAATTCGCAAAACTGCCAACTTGAGTTAACACCAAACAAGGTGTTCAGCACTCGACGAGGGCCGCAGGACAAGAATTCGTTACCAAGCTAATTTAGTTGGTTATTGTGATTTCCTACTTCGACAGTTCGCCAAGTAGTGTCTCGGCAAATAATCTGGCGCTGCTGTCGTCGCGACCAGTGATCACCATTCCGGAGACAATCACGGGTTTACGTGTATTCCAAATAGCCTGGTTTGGGAGCGCTCCGGCCGACTTGAGGTGTGGTCCAGACGCCGCTTCCTTGCCCAGCAGCGCTCCGTGTTCGGCCAAGACGACGTTTCCGGCACAAAGCGACGTAACCCATTTTCGTTGCGACTGCATTTCCGAAATCAAAGCTGCCACGTCATTTCCGTTAATCCCTTCGACTCGAAACGCGTCGATATTCCAACCCATAAAGACAACGGCGTCGTAGTCGTCGGCCCTCGCATTAGACAGCGCCACGGTAGCTTGGACTGGACTTCCGCCCCCAACACTCAGCGGGGTACACGTCCCGATTTTGCTGGAACCAACATCCACCTGAACTCCGCTGGATACCAACGTACGCCGGACTGGCGAGAAATCTGGGCTCCAAAAACCGCTATTAGGAATCACGATCAATACCCTGCGTTGGCCACTAACGACTGTTGGCGCGTTAGGATTACTGAACATCCCTGGTATTACGACAAACAAGAGGAAAGCAAGGGCGACGAAAGCTCCCGCGACGCCAAGCCAAACTTTCCAACGAGAATTTGCCAGGCGTCTTTTTTCGTGGATATTTTCGTAGATCTGTTTTTCCGCGGGGCGGCTATCTCTAGGGATTGCCGGCGGGCTTGCGGAGCCGCCGCTCGCTTGCGGCGTCACATCGACGACGGGCAAGCCAGCCTTGAGCTGCTTTACGACCCCCTCCAATTCGCGGCTCACCTCCGCCGGCGTCTGCGGACGTTCGCTTGGCTGCTTTGCCAACATGCGATTCAACAGGACCAAAAGCTTTTGCGGAACATCCGTTCGTTTCTCTTCGACGGAATCCGGCTGCTTCATCTTATGGCAGGCGAACTTGTCCATCGTCGATCCAGTGGGAAACGGCGCGTGGCCGCAAAGCATGGCGTAGATAGTGCCGCCGAGCGAATAGATGTCGGCTCGAATATCCGCGTTCTTCGCGTTGTCTATTTGCTCGGGAGCGATGTAGTCTGGACTGCCAAGCACGACGTGCTCTCCGGTCAGGCGAGTCAATCCGCCGTCGCCATCTTGCTGCTCGCTGACGATCCTTGCCAAGCCGAGATCGAGAATCTTGGCCATTCCGTCACTTGCGATCATGACGTTCTGCGGCTTGATATCACGGTGAACCATGTTGTGCTGATTGGCGTGCTCCAGCCCTCGCGAAATCTGCAACGCGATCTCGCAAGTCTGCTCGACACTCAAAGCCCCTTGAGTCGCAATAGCTTCGTCCAACGGCTGACCGTCGACGTAATCCATCACCAATAGATGAGTCTCCCCGACTTGTTCTGCATCCAGAGCTGTCACGATGTTGGGGTGGCGCAAACTTGCCACAGTTTTCGCTTCGCGTTGAAAACGCTCTATCGCCGTGCGGTTTTCAACAAACCGCGGGTGGATGATCTTAATGGCGACCAAACGGTCCATGATTCGGTGCCGGGCTTTGAAGACGGCCCCCATCCCGCCCTGCCCAATCAACTCCAAGATTTCGTACTTCGGATGATCGATTAAAT
>JBLHLE010000099.1:0-11661 GCA_047620805.1 Pirellulaceae bacterium | reverse complement strand
TCCAGGTCGCAAGCCAATATTGCGGCAAGCTGGTGAAGCAATCTAACGCAGCTTCAGCGGGATGATATAACCGACTTTTGCGTTGGAAAGAATCGAAGCAACATTGAGTCGACTTGACTATATTTCCACGCTTGCCGGCGAAACTCCTTCCGACCACTTTGATCCGTTACCTCCCCACTCGGTTCGCTTTAGGGATGGCGATTTATCGGCTGCCCAAAAGCGAACTGAGAAGGGGAGGTAGCCGTCTCAGCGGCGGGTGGGGTTTTGGAAGCGCTCAGCGGCGGAATGTTACCATGTGTTTGAATCTGATGAATTTGCAAGCTCCGGAGAGCGTTGCACGGAAAGCAACGGACCGCTAGACAGCGATGGATCGACAGGTGTCCCTTAACCGTGTATGCGGCGAGACTAAATCTGTTGTCGTAAACGCAAACACCTTTTCGCCGGATCTGACCGATCTGACCCTACGTGGTCAACCCCAAAGCACCTTTCAAAGGCGCCCCCTCTGCTGAAATCATCCAGATCGATGCGAACACCGGCGTTCAATCGGACTCCGCCTGACCAACTATGGTTACTACGACTTCGTCACATGCGCGACAGTGGTATGCATAGTAACTGCTACGGTAATCCCGCGAATGAACATTCGCCATCTTCGCACCACACTTTCTGCAGCGTGCCGGGAAAAAAGTATAAAACGCCACTACGGGAATCAGGAAAAGTAGGCCGAGAGGAATGTAAACTACAGCGGAATACTTTTGGCAGAGAGAAAGAACAAATAGAGCCAACGCCACCAAGTACCATTTGCTAAGAGCGCGAAAAAACACGTGTGACCCATACGGGGTGTAAGATTGGATGAGCCGTCTTTTCTTATCTTCTTTGTATCTTGCCGCAGACTCCTGCCGCCGTTTGTTTTGCTCGTCGCTCGCTAATTTGTGGATGGTGTCAGGACTTGGCTCCGGTTTTTCAACGGTTAAAACTTCTTTACAAGAAGGACAACGCACCTGCTTTCCTGCCAACTCCGCGCGTGCCAGATACTCTTGGCCACAAATACAAGCTACCTTGATCTTTGGCGCAGTAGGTCCGGGCATGAGCGGTCCTCAATCTGATAGACAATGATTGCTGCAGTGTACCCAAGCTAGATGAAACGGTCGAACATATTTTCAGATCTTCGATAGTAGGAGACTGCGTGACCGTTGGGGGACTTAGCTTAGAACTTCCTCGACAACCTTTGTGTCGATGTCAAATTCGGAGCCAAAGGCGTCCACATCTCATTTCGTAAGCGCATTAGATCAGACGCAGTACGTGGATCCAAGCAAAGTCCATTTACTCCAACGGCGTGGGCAGTACCGTCGGTACGCCAGTCCCCTATGTACACGGTTTTCCCACTACCAGGCGGTCCCAGCATCAGGATGCTGGGACCAGTTTAAACCCTACGGCTAAAGCAACACCTAACAAGACGTCATTCGAGCGACGTTGTTACAAGCGATTGCCGATGAGTTGAACGAATCGTCGAGGAAAGCCTTGGAACCGAACGCAGGTGTCGAGAGTTCTCAAACGAGCGGTTTGAGCAAATTGTCCCTCAGGGCACAGCGAGCACGAGCAGCGTTCGCCGGTATCTGGGCGTCATTTAACACGCATGGCGTTACAGAGATTTTGAATGCGGATCGCAAATCGATCCGGCAGCCCTGCAGAATCGCGAACGCTGGCTTATTTGACGGCTTCATGCCCAAATGTTCTATTGATGTGCCTTGCTGAAAGCTGTTCTGCCGGTTCAACTACGCGATCCAATTCGGGGTGGATTTGAATTCGCAACAATCTCGAAGTACTCCAGGGAGTTTAGTATGAACAAAAGAGTTCTATCCGTTTTGGCCTGCTTGACCCTTTTCTCTATTGGAAATTTAAGCGCCGAAACCAACGTAGAAAAAGCCCCTCTTCTTTTGGTGAAACATGCGGTTTCCGACTCGAAAGGGGAAACCGCGTTTACTTTCCACCCTACTGATTATCCGAATGAACCATTAAAAGTCAGCGATCTTCCCATTGGGGTGTTTGACTCGGGAATTGGAGGTCTTACTGTTCTGGAAGCGATCCTCTCCAGCGATAAGTTTCACAATAAAAACCTGAAACCTGGCCCTGACGGTCTTCCCGATCTTGAAAATGAATCATTTATCTATTTGGGTGACAGCGCCAATATGCCCTATGGAAATTATCCTTCGGAGGACAAGGTTGACACTTTGCGAGAACATATTGTGAAGGATGTAGTGTTCCTGATGGGGCGTCGATATTGGAAGAATGTTGCCACGAAGAAACCTTCGTTCGACAAGCCTCCTGTTAAAGCGGTGGTGATTGCCTGCAACACTGCCACAGCGTATGGTATCGAAGATATTCGAGAGGCGTTTGAATCATGGAATGTCCCCGTTATTGTCGTAGGCGTTGTTGAAGCTGGGGCTCGCGGCGTCAAATCGGTGTGGGACAAAAAATCGAAAGAGGCTGTTGCTGTATATGCCACGGTAGGAACCTGCAAAAGCAAAGCGTACCCCAAAAGCATTCAAATGACATTAGGTCGAGCTGGGTACGGGCCAGCAGTGGTTGTGCAGCAGGGCAGTGTCGAACTTGCTGGCACGATAGAAGGTACACTAACAGACAAGACTGTGGATGAAGTGGTACGAGAAGACATTCGAATTCTCCTCGAACGACACCGTGAGAATTCTCTTCAAGCCAAACTGGCACCGACTCCAATTGGAACGGTCATTTTGGGTTGCACCCACTATCCACTCGCTGAACGGGAAATCGACAAGGCTTTTTCCTATTGGGCAGAATGGAAAGATGGGAAAGGCAATTCGGTATTCAAGCCGTGGATCGCCGAGGAACGCACCTTTGTCGATCCTGCGAGCTGGACCGCGCGCGAACTCTTCGTCGAACTTGCCAAAGCGCGTATTCGAAAAAAGACTTCTGGCCGCAATCCAACCCAATTTTTCGTCTCCGTCCCTCATCCTGAGGGGCCCGGAAAGCTGAACGAAGAAAAGACAGGATTCACCTATCAATATAAATATGGCCGCGAAGCCAACCAACTCTCGGTCGAAGACACGAAAATCGTTCCAATGAGTTTCGATCGTCTTCCTAAAGCGAGTCAGAATTTGATCCGAGAAAAGCTCCCAAATGTGGCCAAAGCTATTCTGGAAACTCCGTAATTTATTTTTGACCAAGTCGAGAACATTCAGTAGCTGTAGTGGTCCAGCGACTTTCGCCATGGACAAACTTACACCAATGCCCGGGCGAAAACGGCTAGCGCATGTCCGAGAAATGCCAGCCTGAACAACGGCTCCTCGACAACTCGGTAGATTTCTACGCAAAAAGCACAGTCCGCGCAGACCAGTAGCACAGGAGTCGAATAAGCAAAGGGGTCAGGCCTCTTTATTTCGCTTGCCGCTGCTATTTTGCTTGTTTTTGTTTGGGCGACCGCGTGGGCGGAGGGTGGATTCCAGCCCTAAATGTTTGGCTGTTTGCTCAACCCATTGGGTGTCGCCGAAGGGAGTGCCACGTTTGACGCTGCGGCGAATAGCTGCCAGTTCCTTTTCGGTTAAGGAAGAAAAGGGGTCGGAAGGGTCGCAAGCCAATATCGCGGCAAGCTGGCGGGGCTAGTGAAGCAACCTAACGCAGCTTCAGCGGGATGATATAATCGACTTTTGCGTTCGAGAGAATTGAAGCAACATTGAGTCGACTTGACTAAATTGCCACGCTTGCGGGCGGAACCCGTCCGACCGGTCGCAAGCCAATATTGCGGAAAGCTGGCGAGGCTAGTGAAGCAATCTAACGCTGCTTCAGCGGGATGATCTAATCGACTTTTGCGTTGGAGTGAATTGAAGCAACATTGAGTCGACTTGACTATATTTCCACGCTTGCCGGCGAAACTCCTATCGCGGTAGGGACGGTCATTGCTGACCGCCCCAGCAGATACCAAAATCCGATCAGTGAAAAAATGGAGCCGATGACCACGAAGTAGTAACCCATGATTCCGTCTCCAACTTTCTCTACTTTTGCAACTCAATCGCATTCCATCGTGATGCAATACTCTGCGAAACCAACAGCTCGCCAAAATGCGATACCGTGTTGATTTCCGCTGAGGACATCTAACCGGACTCGACGATCTGTACCCCAATGTGCTCGCAACTGCTCGAACGCAGCTCTACCAATCCCCTGCCGCCGAAAACTTTCGACGACGAAAAACTGCCGTAGATAGACGTGTTGATCTTCCGAGCGACTTAACGCGTATCCCACCGTCTCGTCGTCTTCCCCAAACAAGTAACCGACGTATTCTTCGCTGAGCCAAGTGACCATTCGCTGCTGCAACTGATCTAACGTCATGACATTGCGATGTCCCTCGTCACAGATCAACTGCTGGTTAAGCCGAGCCAATTCGCTGGCATCTTCTAACACAGCCTGCCGCACTTTCATCGCCATAGAATTCCCGAACAGCCTGGGGCTCTAATCTTTAATCGGAACCAACATTCCTTCGTCATCTCGTTCGAACGACGAGCCTGGAGGCGCCTGGAGGTGAGGAATAATATCTGGATCGAAATTAGCAATATCGTTTAGTTCATAAATCCCGGTGTTCATCGGATCGTCCAGATACTCGTCATCTTCTTCCCCCGAGAAAAATCGCCAACCGGTATCGCCGTCAAAGTCGGGCTCTTCGCGATACATGTAGCCCACACCGCGGTCGCTAACCGTGATAAAATCCGTCGCAAAACATCCACCCGACTCTTTGACCAACTCCTGCATATCTTCGGCTGATATCGCGAAGTTTTTTTCTTCATCCCCTCCGGACCATTTCTGGAATGTCATTTCATCCAGCATCGAATCCAGGGCGCTGGGCAAATTTGCTAACAACTCCCTCGCTTCATCAATCGTTGTATGTCTGCCGTAGCTCCCTTGCTTTCTTTGGCTCGGAATCTCAATCCAGCAACGGTTGTGGACGTTCCGCATTACCTGCAATACGACGCCGCCCGCGTCGACCACCCCAAAAAAGTCGTCTTGTTCGCGAACGTGCTCCCTAAATGCGGCTCCAATTTCCGCAGAATCCATCGGGACAGGAACTTCCGAATCAACGTTCGCTTCAGTCGAATAACACATGTAAAAGACGTCAAATTTTGTCATGATCAGGTCTGATTTCGGAAGGGGAATGTTGATGCTGATAATCTGGAATCTGCGTAATGGTGTCGCACGATAGATTGGTGAATTCTAATACGGAAGAAAGAACTACGAAAGAGAGCGCGTTCGGCCAGTAGCGACGGCCAAATACTATAGTTCGCACGCAGCCAAAGTTATCCTGTGGTTAAAAGTTATCCTGCGGCTAACTGTCGTTACGAAGCAATAACAGGCCTGCACAGCGTCTGCACTCAACGCTGGGAACCTGGAAAATCGAGCGTTATCTGCGAGAGCTTCCCCGTGAGAAACTCGAACCCTAAATTGTACTGCCGATAAATCAAATAATCGTCGTCCTGCCGACGTTGCGGCTTTCCAAAGATCGCTATCACGTCATCTAGTGTCGAGTCCTTCGTCAGACCAAACGGTAAATTTCCCTGGTACACCTTCAACCCGCTGGCGTAATGCCTTGGAGACACCATCGCTCGAATAAACTTGTTTTCGCGATACAGGATGCTGACCGAATGACCTGCGGATGAAAAACTTCCACTCGGTCCCTTTGTGCTCTCATCGAGGTCATGCTTTTTCGCAAACTGTTGAAACTCCTTGTTGTCCTTATCCACGCCCAGAAAAGCGATGAACTCAGTCCACTCCGGATCGGCGTCTGCCGCGCGGGCGTAGCTAACAAGAGTAACGCTGGCCAACATGACAACGGTCATTTGCTTGAGACAATAAGATGCCATGGAAATCTCCAATGAAGTTAACTGAACCCATGCTGATTAAAGGTCTTCGTATGCGAGGGCGAAACCAGGATTGTGGCAAAGCGTTCGTTCTTCATGGGAAACCCAAAACGTACGTAACGGAAATTCAATTGATGTTCCGTGAGCAAACAGCATAGTAACTCAGATTTCGTAAAAACCTAGCGTGACAAAAGTAGCTCCAATACGACCACGACTGCGAGCACAGCGATCGTTGTCGCCAACATCTTCTTTGTGACCAACGATGGGTCGCTGAAGAAATCGCTCGCCGACCCCATACGATGCCACACGTAAAACCCAACGGGAATGGCGACTCCACCAAACGCCAGCATTAACCACATCGGCGTTCCCGTCCGCAACATTTCACCGCAGTCCCCAACTCCATCAAACGAACCGACCGCAATATAGGCTCCGTTCGCCACGAGACAGAAACCGGCGAAGAACCTCGACAGGCGTTCGATCGTTGGATCTCCTAGTGGCAGATACGAAATCAACAACGGCAGCACTGCGCCAACAATCGGTCCGAGCCAGACGACGACCGCCGGATGAGGATTGGGGAGTACATCCGTACGGGAAATGCTCAGTGGATGTAGGACGACTTTTGTTACGGAGCCGTTGGTGAACAAAGCTCCCAATACATGCCCCAGTTCATGTACTGCCATCATCGCCAGCCAGCACAAGAACAGCAGGCAAACGATAAAAAGGAGCTGTTGAAGTCGCCGCATTAATTGAACTTTCGAGCAAAGCTATATGACGTGGTGAGCCCGACGACACGGTGACTAGAGTAGTCGAGTACCGTTGGGGATGCTGCGTTGTGGCTGCGCCAAGACGACACTCGAATCGTCCAGTACAAAACCCGTGACCAGTACTTCCGACATCAACGGTCCAACTTGTTTCGGTGGAAACCCGCAGACGCATAGCACTTGCCGCCCGACCAAATCCTCAATGCTGTAGAGGTCGGTAATTTGGGCGCTCGACTTCTTCGTACCGAGTTCGCCCACGTCCACCCACAGTTTATAGGCCGGTCGACGAGCTTCCGGAAATATTTCGGCTCGGACAATCGTGCCGACGCGGATGTCCAATTTCTGAAATTCTTCCCAACTTGCAAACTCAGACACTCAACCGACCTCCAGGTACCATTTCATGTTGCAGCCGGCTGCGTTGAAATCGCTGAAACGCGCCCTCTCAACAACATCGTGCCCGCGCTGCGTTCGATTCTCTCAGGTACGACAATGCGTTTTGGCGTGCAACAAAAAAGACGAAGGGGCCACGGGCGGAAACCCGTGCTTCGGCCACTGGCTGCAAGGAACCGAAACCGGATCAAAACTTATTGTCGTCCCCTTCATTCCCCTAGTCAATTCCCGGCGGCAACTGAGATCACACAAACGGATAGTTGGTATTACGCGAACTCGGGACCGAGAAGTTAATTCCACTGATTGACGAAAAAGGGGCGCGAATTCGTGGCCTGGAGAACAAGTTTCTCGGCATCAAAAACATCTCCAGTTTGGTACAATCCAATGATCTCGCCTATTTTAAGACTAGCGAAGAGACGGAAACATCTATCCACAAAATGGCCAGACGATTGTCATTTGGTCATTCGTGTCCCAAGTTCACACGATGCTACATTGAGTAGGCCGGTAGTACGGCAGCTTGCCTGTTTCACGTGCTGATTCAAACCGGCGGGCAGCCTGTGCTACGGTGTATCTAACAAGGATAATGGAATGAACTCGATTCGTGTCATAGCCGGAATTCTGATCGTCATGTGCCTCAGCTCGTGGGCGGTGGCTGACGATTATGAAAGTTTGCGTGTCCAGCGCAAGGAAGTTTTCGAGTTCACTCAGAAGCCAACGGTCGTGCGTGACGGCGATCGGGTTACGATTCGCTTTGCGTCGAAAGATTACTGCGATGCAACCGTTGCAATCGAAAACTCGCAGGGCCGGATCATTCGGCATCTCGCTTCTGGAGTGCTCGGCAAGAACGCTCCCGAACCGTTCCAGAAGAATTCGGTCAAGCAGGTGATTGTTTGGGACGGCAAGGACGATCAGGATCGTTACGTTGAAAAGCTTGACGCAGTGACCGTGCGTGTTTCGCTGGGGCTGAAACCTCAATTCGAGCGGACGCTATTATGGAGCGGTCACCGGCGTTTTGGCGGTATGCCTCTGTTGGCGTCCGGCCCGGAAGGCGTCTACGTTTACGATGGCCGAGGCGTCGATTTTGTTCGGCTTTACGATCACAACGGCGACTACGTCCGGAGCGTTTATCCCTTCCCGCGAGAAAAAATCAAACAAGTGAATGGGCTCGATTGGTATGATTTTCCACAGGGCTATCGTCTTCCGCGCAAGGGCGGACTGTATCAACTGACGCTGCTGACGTCGGGTGAGAACTTTCATTCCGGTAACCATGCGATCGGTCGGGGCGGCGTCGGGGCCAGTGCGATGAGTCTCCGCGGCGATCGGCTGGCTTTGGCCCAAATTCAAATCAATCGCCTGAGCACCGATGGAAGCACCGGCGGCTTGATGCTCAGCGGGTCTACGGTCGGGCATACGGTCAACAGCGTTGCGGGCGAACGCGACGTGACGGTCGGTCCCAGCAGTATCGCGTTCAGTCCCGACGGCAAGACACTCTATGCCACTGCCTGGCTATGGAGAACCGGAAGTTGGAGAAAGGTTCCAGGTTGCCACCATGTTGTATTGAAAATTGATTATGAGAAAAACGGACCGCCGACTGTCTTCAAGGGACATGTCGCCGAACACGGAACCGACAACGATCACTTTCGCGTGCCAACTTCCGTAGCAACTGATCGCAACGGCCGCGTCTACGTCTCCGATTTCTTCAACCATCGCATTCAAGTTTATGACGCGGCCGGGCAGCATCTCAGCACGATCGAAGCCGATCACCCTGCCAAAGTCTGTGTTCACCAAAAGACGGGCGAGATCTGGGTGTTTTCCTATCCGGTTGTCGCTGTGCCCAATGATATCCATAAACAGCAACGCTACGACCCCATGAAGATCGAGCACACGGTGACGCGCTATTCAGCGTTTCCCGACGCGAAGCAGGTTTCGCGCGAGCCCTTTCCTTTGGGCTTTGCCGATCCGATGGGCTTTGAATATGCCGGCCATCTCTATCGCGTCGAACTGGATAGCTGGGCCGACGAACCGACCGTCTGGGTTGTGGGGAGAAGACACGAAGCACGCGGTGCGGAACACAATTTCAACGGCGGCTACCAAAAGAATGAGGCGAACGCGGAATTGTGGAAGTCGGGAGTTCGCATTCAACGAAAGGTGAAGGGCAAGTGGGAAGTTGTGCGTTCGTTTGGCGAAGACACCGCAGGCAAAGTCTTGCGGCCATCACCGCCAAAACACAACATCCAACGACTCATTGTGAATCCTGTCACGGGAAAACTTTACGTTGCCGAGGCAGACAGCGGACCGACCATCAAATCGTCCAACGACTGGCTTGAGATTGACCCCGACGTCGGCGATAAGAGTATTAAAGTCGTCAAGCTGCCGTTCAACGCGCTGGAAGGAACCTTCGACCTCGACGGACTGATCTACCTGCGAACGACAGACAAGATTGTCAGGTACACGTTTCCGGAATTTCGTGAGGTCCCTTGGGATTACGGTGAAGAAGTTCCGAAGATCGGCAACGAACACGGAATCCTCGGCCGCTCCAGTGCGGTCAAAGCGGCGCTGCAAATGCCGTCCACTTCGCCGGTCTGTTATCACCAAGGCGGATTCGACGTCTCACCCAAGGGCGACGTCATTGCCAGCTGTGCCTATCGATTCGTTGGAATTAGCTCGGGCCGGTTGCGGCGCGGCGAAGATGTCCACGAGCACGAAGTCTATAAGCCGCAAATTTTTCCGGGTCGCGTTGTCAATTCGACTTCGCCGTGCATTCATATTTGGGACAAGCATGGCCAGTTGAAGGTCGAAGACGCGATTCCCGGCGTGGGCCAGTGCGACGGCATTGGACTCGACCGCAACGGTGACATCTACGTCATGCACGCACCCACCCGGGCATACAACGGCAAACGCTACTTCAACGAAATGTCGCAAACTCTGATGCGGGTGCGCCCGGGACAATCCCGCGGAAAAGTCGTCTCTTCGCAAGGCTCGCCAATCGCGCTGGGCGATGCCGGCAAACCGGATCGTGCGGCCGATGTGGAATCGACGCGGCACGGCAAGGCATGGGTTCAAGATGCCGAGTGGATGTACGGCGGCGTCGGTTTTGCCGGCTTCAACATGATCGGACACGGCGGCGGCTGCGCGTGCTGGTTCTCACGTTTCAAGCTCGACCACTTCGCCCGCTCGATCGCGCCCGAACCGTATCAATTTCGCGTTGCCGTGGTTGATTCGGCAGGCAACCTGATTCTGCGCATCGGCAAATACGGAAACGTCGAGGACGGCAAACCATTGATCGAAGCGGATGGTCCGCCGAACACCCGCAGCATTGACGGCGACGAGGTCTCACTAATGCACGCCTGCTTCGTCGGCACACACACCGACCGCCGGATATTTATCAGCGACTTGGGTAACCAGCGAATTGTCTCTGTCAAGCTTGGCTATCATGCCGAAGAACGAATTGCGCTGCCGTAGCACAGGCAGTCAGACTATTTCGGAACTTATACACGAGTATCTGACCAAAACTCAGCCGACGTCAATCAACCACATAATTGCTGAGGGAAACAATCTCAACTGTTTTCCAATAAAGCTGCGGGAACGAGCATCTCGTCTGTGCTAAGATGACGGTCCAAAACAAAACGGCCCGTTGAAATAAATGGGTTCCAGCCACAATTTCCCGCTCCAAGCACTGGCAGATAGCCTACTCCGAAACTCCGAAACTCCGAAACTCCGAAACTCCGAAACTCCGAAACTCCGAAACTCCGAAACTCCGAAACTCCGAAACTCCGAAAGAAGAGACCGCCCACCCGCCCGTGTTATTTGAGGCTGCAATCGATGAGTCCTTTTTTCGTAAACTATTGGATTCTGCCTGCTCTGGCGGCGGTGTTACTCCCGCCGATTATCGAGTGGTTGTTTCGGCGGCGGAAGAGGCAAACGGAGTTGCCAACGATTCGTTTTCTGCTGGATAGCCGACAGCAAAAAAAGATTCGGCGACAGGATCGGCTGCTACTGCTTTTGCGAATGCTGGCTATTGGCCTGTTGGTCGCAGCCATCGCTCGGCCGTTGTTTCAACGTGGTTTGACAGGTGAGAACCATCGCGACGTCATCGTCGTGCTCGACGGTACCGCCAGCATGAACCAGCAAGTGGACGTTACCACTTCCTTTCGACTCGCGCAGAAGAAGGCGGCGGCGGTGGTGCGGGCGTTGTCGGAGGGAACTTCGGTTTCGGTCGTCTATCTGGGGCACAATGTAAGCGTGCCGGTAGAGCAGACAACGGACCTGCGAACCGCGGCGGCTCGGATTGAAAAACTGCGGGCCGGTTCCGGCGCAGCTCCAATCGGTGCAGCACTGACGTACGTTAAGGACTTCGTTGAACAAAATGACCTCAAGGCCGCCGAACTGTACATTTTTTCCGACTATCAAAAATACACTTGGCTGCGTCAGGGCGGCGAGTCGGTGGAAACGTCTCGACTGCTGAATGCACTGGCCGAAATCAGCGAACCATTTCTAGTTGATGTCGGCGGCGATTCCGAATTCAATTATCTGGCGACGATGCTCCGCCCGGTTGAAAATGTCCTTTCTGCTGGCAAGCCGATCGAATTCCAAGCTATGTTTGAAACTCGCGGACACGCGCCCGCGGACGC